>CAXTUV010000015.1:0-16374 GCA_964247445.1 uncultured Acidobacteriaceae bacterium
CGCAACCGGCGGCTCTGATTCCGGCCGGGCGTGAGCCGGACGCGCAAGCGCCCGGTCTAAAAGGCCCCTAATCAGGCTGGTCGAAATGCTTTACACGCTCGCCTTCGTCACGCGCACCGCCGGGGGCAGACACTGCACAATGGAGCATATGACTTCAGAGCTGGAAGCAAAAGCGGGGAAGCCCCGCCTCGGAGCAAGCGTGCTTTACCGCGGGCGGGCGTGGGTGGTGGTGGCGTGCAACGAAAGCAAGCAAACGGCGGACATCAAGCTGCCGGAACGCACCGGCAAGCACGACACCTCGCTGACGCTGGCGTGGAAAGACCTGCGCTACATCGAGGCAGCAAGCTGAGCGCATCAAAAAGCCCGACCGTATGGCTTGCCGGTACACCCGAGCACTGGCACTGGAAGCGGCAAGCCCACACCTCAAATGGAAGGAACACCGGTGGCGACCAAGAAGGCACCAGCAAAGAAAGCAGCCGCTCCAGCAAAGAAGGCGGCTCCAGGGAAAGCAGCGGGCAAGCCGGCGACCTCTAAGACTCCGATCATTGCGAAGCCGACGGCCCCGAAGATGACCAAGACGCAGGTGCTCGGGCACATGGCCGAGCGGATGGGCGTGCGGCCGAGGGAGGTCGCGGCGCTTTTCGATCTGCTGATTGAGACCGCCACCAGGCAGACCCGGGAAGCGGGCGAGTTCACGGTGCCGGGCTTGGGCAAGCTGGTCAAGGCCGAGCGCGCGGCCCGCACGGGCCGCAATCCGGCCACCGGCGAGCCGATCCAAATCCCGGCCAAACCACGGTCAAGTTCCGGCTTTCCAAACCCGCCAAGGATGCCGTCGTGCCGCCTAAGCAGTAGTCGAAGGCACGCCGCGGCTCTTGCCGGGCGCTGACGGCCTCGTCCATTCTCTTCCCTTCCCCGCGCGGCGGAACACGCGCGGGAAGGTTTCGCGGCTCAGGTCGGGGGAATCATCCACCGCCTGCGAGGTCGGGGTCGTGCGTGTGCGCCTGGCGCTCCCGCGCGAGCCGTAGTCCCGCGATAATGCATGCGCCGAGTTAGACCAGGCCGTTGTTCAAGGGTCGAACTCCACATCCATGGCACGAGTCGAAAAGCAGACGGCTTTGGAAGGGAAACATGTGGCTGATACCAAGTGGTAGGTTCGTCTCTGCTAATGAAAGCGCGCACCTGCATATAGACAGATCGGGAACTGAGCGGCTCAAATACTCCTTAGCCGTTGAGCTTGGCTGGTCGGCTCTGCTCCCAGCGCTTTCACCTGAGCGGTGACGAAGGTCATCTGAACGGATTTTCAAAAAAAGTCGATAGAAGACATACGAACAGCTTAGGAATTGAATGCCGGGCGGTGATCCGCATGAGAAATCTCGCTTACTCAGGGAAACTCGGCCAAGCGCAAGCGCTGGCCGTGCATGCTGGAAGTGTTTTCCGCCCGGTTGCTTTTAGCCAGATTGGGAGCTGATGTGAGCGACAGCGCAGAAAAAATTCTGATTGTGGATGATGAAGCTTTTAACCTTGATATGCTTTCCCGCCGCTTACAGCGCAGCGGGTTCACGGTTTCCGTAGCAGGCGGCGGGCAGGAAGCAATCGAAGCTGTCAAGGCGAACAGCTTCGATTTGGTCTTGCTTGACCAGATGATGCCCAGCGTCAGCGGCAGCGAAGTGCTTGCAGCGGTTCGGGCCGGGTTTACGCCGGAACTGCTGCCCGTCATCATGGTGACCGCCGTGGCGGAAAGCGACCGGATTGCCGAAGCGCTTGAGGCTGGAGCGAATGATTACATCACCAAACCCATCGATTACAAAGTTGCGCTCGCACGCATCAAGGCGCAGCTTGCGCGCAAAAAGGCAGAGCAAGCGCTCCGCCTCAGCGAAGAAAGGTACGCTCTAGCCGCGAAAGCCTCTCGGGACGGACTATGGGATTGGGATTTGTCGAGTGGAATTGTTTACTATTCCCCGCGGTGGCGGGAAATGCTCGGCCTTGAGGAGCAGCAGGTTGCACCGAACTTTGAAGTATGGTTTCACCGTGTTCTTGGAGAAGACCGAACGGCGCTCATAGGCTCCGTACGTGAATGCCTGGAAGGCCGCAGCAACGTGCTCCAGTGCGCTTACCGGATGCAGCGGGAGGATGGGGCGCTGCGCTGGATGAGCTGCCGTGCAGTGGTGACCTGTGATGCAGCGGGTAAACCCGTGCGCTTGGCCGGCTCGCAAAGCGACGTTACCGAGGAAAAGACGCGAGATGGGCTTACACAGCTTTTTAATCGCACTTACATGCTGGGCTACCTAGACCGCCTTTGCTCGCTGGAAGCCGCCACTCCCTTTGCTGTGCTGTTTATCGATCTTGACCGATTCAAGGTCATCAACGACAGCCTTGGACACGGGGCCGGCGATGAGCTGCTTCGCGCAGTCGCGAGCAGGCTTCGCGAGGCATGCTCGGCTTATGCCGGAGCCGACCCGAACTGTTCCGCTGAAGCAACGCGCATGGGAGGCGATGAGTTCGCCGTGCTTCTGTGGGGGCCGGAAATCCTCCAATCAGCAAAACAGTTGGCCCAATGCATTCAAACCGATATGCGCAAGCCCTTTCATCTAGAGGGGCGAGTTCTCCAGTGCGCGATGAGCATCGGTATTGCCGTTGCGGGTCCCACGTCTACAAAGCCGGAGCTTCTGCTGGCCGACGCCGATATGGCGATGTACGAAGCTAAAAAGCAAGGCCGGGGAGAAATCGTCGTTTTCGATCCGCAGATGCAGCAGGCCGCCTTGGAGCGCTTGCAGCTGGAAAGCGACATTCATTTCGCCGTCGAGCGGAATGAGCTTGAGCTTGTGTACCAATCCAAGGTCGACCTTGCCTCCGGGCAGATTCGCGGCGTGGAGGCTCTTCTACGCTGGAGGCACCCAAAGCGGGGCTGCCTGCAGCCTAACTTTTTCATCCCGCTTGCCGAAGAAACAGGCACCATCGTCGGCATGGGTGCTTGGGTGCTGCGCAACGCCTGCGAGCAAGCCCTGACCTGGCAAAGGTCCATGCCGGGGCAGCCGCTGTTGGAGCTTTCCGTCAATCTGTCCCCCCATGAGTTCAAGCAGCCTGACTTGGTAGGAAGCGTACAAAAAATACTTGAAGAAACCGAATTTCCTGCCGCCGCGCTTCACCTTGAGATTACGGAAAGCGCCCTGTTTGAAAATCTCGATGCAGCCCGGAAGGTGCTCCATGGCTTAAAGGCGTTGGGCATCCGTCTGGAAATTGATGATTTCGGGACAGGTTACTCATCCCTGAGATACCTCAAGGAGCTGCCGTTCGACTTCATTAAAATCGACCGCTACTTCACGCAAGGCTTGGACCCCAAGGAACCCGCCACAAATGAGCTTGTGCACACAATTCTTGCCATGGCGGAGAATCTGGGCCTTGAGGTGGTTGCCGAAGGTATAGATAGTGCGCCTTTAAGCGTTCTGCTCCAGCAGCTTGGCTGCCGCTTGGGGCAGGGCTACTTTTATTCGAAGCCGATCAGCGCTGAGGCGATGCGCGAGCTGCTCACGGCCGAGCGGAAGTCTCTAGCGGAACATGCTTCCGTCCGCGTCCCTTTCTTCGCAGCTCCGGAACTTGCGGCAGGGCCGGCCTAATGCGATCCAATTACACCTTCCCAGCCCTGGCGATGTTTGCGGTGTTTGTTGCACCCAGCACGCCATCCCTAGCTCAGCAGCCTGCGGCAGACCTGTCCCAGGCGAGCCTGGAAAGCTTGACGCAGACCACTGTCCAAGTCAGCACATTCGCCCGCAGGAACAGCACGCTATGGGACACGCCCGGAGCGGTCTACGTCATCTCCCGCGAAGACATCGAGCGCAGTTCGTTTACCAGCATTCCCGAGCTGCTGCGTTTGGTTCCGGGACTACAGGTCGCCCAGATCAACGCATCGACCTGGGCGATCAGCGCTCGCGGTTTTAATAGTATCTACGCGGACAAGCTGCTGGTGCTGATCGATGGGCGTACCGTCTACTCTGAAATCTATTCAGGCGTGCCATGGGACCAGATCGACCTTCCGCTCTCGAATATAGAGCGCATTGAAGTCATTCGCGGCCCCGGGGCCGCGGTTTGGGGCGCGGATGCTGCAAATGGAGTAATTAACATCATTACCCGCCGGGCGCGCAGCGTCCAGGGCGAAACTGCTTCCACGCAAGTGGGGCGGATAACTGAAAACGGATTTGCACGCTATGGCGGCGTACTCGGAGACAGGTCTCAGTACAGCGCCTACGCCAGCGCTCTCAACCGCGAGCCCTTTGAAACGAGCGACGGACGGCGGGCTTATGATAGTGAGGGCACCCTGCGCGCCGGTGCCCGTCTGGATTGGCAGAAAAGCTGGTCCGACCTTCTTCTTGCAAGCGGCGACTTGTACGGCGGACACGTCAAGCAAACAGCAAGACCGGGGCTTGACTTTCCTATTGGGCCGAACAACCAGGACAGCGGCTCGATCGCGGGCGGCTATCTGCTCAGCCGTTGGGAGCATGCCAGCAAAACGCATGACGCGGCGTTCCAGACCTACTTCGACGACCAGTCCCGGCGGGAGGTGGGCAGCTACGCCCGGACTCGGGCGCTCGACTTCGACGTACAAGACCACATTAAGCCGGGAACGCGCAACGACCTTGTTTGGGGCTCCGAGTTTCGGTACACGTCCGACCACATTGTGTCCAAAGGCCGGCCCCTCACGAAGCTTGATCTCTACCGCAACTACCTACTCGACGGTTTCATTCAGGACGATATCGCGCTTGCGCCCGATCGCCTAACCCTCACGCTGGGGAGCAAGCTCCAGCAAGGTACACTGGCCGGCTTCCAGATCCAGCCGAGCGCACGCCTGATCTGGACTCCTCGCTCCCCCTACGCGGTCTGGGGAGCTGTATCCCGAGCCGCGGTCGCGCCGGCTATCCAGGATTTGGACGTTGCTGTTCCGCTCAGTTTGGGGGAATCGAACGGCCTTCCTGTCACGGCAACCTTTCTGGGCAATCCTGCCTTCAAGCCAGAAATTGTAACCGCTTACGAGGCCGGCCTGCGCCGGAGAGTTGGCTCTCGCTTTACAGCCGATATTGCTCTCTTTTTCAATAAAAGCGAACGGGTACAGTCGCTTACTTTCGGTAACCCTGCCTTTGCGCCTGTGCCGGCACCGCATGTGGACGTGGACCTCCTGATCGGAAACGGGTTTCGCGCGCGCAGCGGCGGAGCTGAGAGCACGTTTTCTTGGAATCCGGCACGGTCCTTGTCCCTCGTGACGAGCTACACATGGGCGAACGCGCATACACAGCAGAGCGTGCCGGGGCAGGTTGCCATCCTGGACGCATGGAACACGCCGCGGCATACGCTGGTCCACTCCGTCACCTGGTCCTTTGCGCCCGGATGGAGCACAAATATGTTTCTGTCTTATGCGAGCGACATACCGGATACCCTGTCGTTCGCGATCGGGAGTGCGGCCAATACGCCTAGCACTGCCGTGGACAGCTACACCCGCGTAGATTTCAAGGTTTCCCGGCTGATTGACGAGCGGGTGCGGATCAGCGCGGGAGGCACTAACCTGCTTACACCGCGCCACTCTGAATTCGGAAACTCCACAGGATTTGAGGCTCCGCTTCTTGTGCCCCGCAGCTTTTCCGCGAAAGCAGATTGGAGCTTCTGATGAGAACTCTCCGCTTGCTTCGCCGCCTCTGCGTTGCGCGAAAAGGAAGAGCTTCCCTGCTGTGTGCGGCCGCCTCCATCTGCGCCAGCTTTTTAGGAAATTTGCAGGCGCAGTCAACCTCTGCCGATGAGTACTCCATTCGCGCGGCAATGCTTTTCAATCTGACCAAGTTTATCGACTGGCCGGCTTGGAAGATGGATCCGTCCCACCCGAAGTTCCTGGTCTGCATACTGGGCCACGATCCGATCGAGCCGTACGCGGACCGCTACCTGCAAAACCAAAGCGTCCTAGCGAAGCCGGTGCAATTAAGAATGATCAAGGACCTAAGCGACGCTGCGGGATGCCACATCCTGTATGTGAGCGCAGGCGGAAAGCGCAGTTTCGAGTCCGCCGCCGCCGACCTCACCAAGGCCGGCGTACTCAGCGTGTCCGAGCGCTCGGTAAGCCGCGGCTCGGCGCAGATAATTGGTTTGCCGCTAGACAACGACCACGTGCAGATCGATGTGAACCTCGGCGCGGCACAGTCAGCCGGCTTTGCCGTCAGCTCGAAGCTGCTGCACCTGGCCGTGGTGACTCAGTGAACACGCCCGCCTCGTTTCGACGCTCGATTCGCACGAAGCTGATCCTGCTGTTCACGGCGACGGCTTTCCTTTCCGTGCTCATGGCCTGCATCACGCTTTGGATCTCGCAGTTTGTTCACTACCGGCGAACCCTCCGCGCGGAGGAGTCCGCGATGGCGCAGCTGCTGGCCGAAAGCAGCGCGCCGGCTCTTCTTTTCGGGGACAAGCAGGCCGCCGCCGAAACGCTTTCCGTTTTACGGGCTGACAGCCGCATCGACAGGGCGTGCTTGTATGACAAAACAGGGCGCGGTTTAGCATCGATCAGCACTGACGGCGCTCCGGGCTGTCCGGCTGCTGGCCCGGAGCAGGTGCGCTTCACTCCATCGCACCTGCTGATTTTCCGGCCAGTCGCCTTAAAAACCGATCCGGTCGGAACGCTCTACCTCCAAGTCAGCTTGAAGGAAATGCACCGCTACCTTGTCCACTTTGCCGCGACGGGAGCCCTGGTCCTTTTCATGGCTTCGGCGTTCGCCCTGGCAGTGGCTGCCTTCTTACAGCGCATTATTTCCAGCCCTATTCGCCACTTGACCCGTGTTGCCGTGGAGGTTTCCTCTGAGGGCAATCTCCGTCTGCGCGCAAAAAGCAGCTCTCAAGACGAGATGGGAGTTTTGATCGAGCAGTTCAATGCAATGATGGACCGCGTTCAAACGCGCGACCTGGAGCTGCAGCAAGCCCACGATGGTTTAGAAGAAAAGGTGCATGCGCGGACGCAGAGCCTCGTGGACGAGATCGCCGAGCGCAAGCTTGTTGAGCAGGCCCTGGAAAGCGCCAAAACGACCGCAGAGCAGGCAAACCGGGCTAAGAGCGCTTTTCTGGCGAACATGAGCCATGAACTCCGGACGCCTCTAAACGCCATCATCGGCTACAGCGAAATGCTACACGAGGACGCGGAAAGCGCCAGCCTACGGGCAATGACGGAAGACCTCGATAAAGTGCTCTCTTCGGCCCGGCATCTTCTCGGTCTTATCAGCGACATCCTCGACTTATCCAAGATAGAAGCCGGACAGATGAAGGTGTTCCTGGACAGGGCTTCATCCGAGGACATCCTTCGTGAAATCCTGCCCACGGTCGAAATGCTTGCCCGCAAGAACGGCAATCTTTTGCACGTGGAAGCTCCCTCGTGGCGAGGAACCCTCATGGTCGATCCGCTTCGCTTCCGGCAGTGCCTGCTCAATCTGCTCGGCAATGCCTGCAAATTCACAAAAAACGGGCACATTTCAATCAGCATCGAGGCGGAGCAGCGTGAAGGGCAGTGCTGGACTCTTTGGCGGGTGAAGGACACGGGAGACGGAATTGCCCCGAAAGACATCGACAAGCTGTTTCGAACCTTCTCGCAAGTCGATGGTTCTGCCACGAGGCGGCATGGTGGAAGCGGTCTCGGGCTCGCCATCAGCCAACAGCTCTGCCAAGCCATGGGAGGCAACATCACTGTCGAAAGCATACTCGGGGAGGGTTCAAGCTTCACGATTCGTATGCCTGCCTGCGTAGACGCTGCCGCGGAGCCGGCCACCATGCAGAACTGACTTATCCTCCGGGTCAAGGGCTGCGCCGGCCGCTCAGCCGTGGTAACCGGCACAGCTGCCTACGGCTTTTTGACATCGGCCGCATCGCCATCGCGCGCCCGCGTCCGCAACTAGGGTACAGACATGCTCAACAGCCAGCAAACGTTGTGCGGTGCATCGGTATACAGTATCGGTACGTACTTCGAAGCGGCCGTTCCGCAAGCGCCTGCGGGTAAAGCCGCGGCGCACACAAGCTCCTGATGCCACAGATGACACGGCGACGACTGCTCCAGCACGCAGCGTTGGCCGCCGGCACGCTACCTGCCCGCGCCTTCCCGGATGCCGGAGCCGCTCCCGTCTCCAGACTTTCGCTCACGGAAGCAGCGGTCCACATCCGCGCCCGCAGGCTCACCTCAATCGAGCTTGTGGGGGCTCTGCTCGCGCGCACCGATGCGCTCAACCCCAAGCTGAACGCGTGGATCACAGTCGCCCGCGAAAGTGCTCTGCGGGAAGCAGCGGCGCTTGACCGGGAGGCCGCTGCGGGTAGGTTCCGCGGCCCCCTTCACGGCGTTCCGCTTGCGGTCAAGGACAATATCGACACGGCGGGCATCCGCACCACTTGCGCCAGCCTCGTCTTTGACGACCGAGTACCAATCGAGGACGCCTTTGTTGTCGGGCAGCTCCGCCGCGCCGGGGCGGTCGTGCTCGGCAAAACCAACCTCCACGAGTTCGCGATGGGCGGCTCCTCGGCCACCAGCTATTTCGGCCCGGTCCATAACCCGTGGGCGCTTGACCGCGTGCCGGGTGGCTCTTCCGGCGGCTCCGCGGCTGCCGTCATCGCGGAGCTAGCCCCCGGCGCGCTCGGCACCGATACCGGCGGCTCCATCCGCATCCCCGCCGCATGGTGCGGGCTTGTGGGCCTCAAGCCCACTTACGGCCTCACTTCCCTGCGCGGCATCTTTCCGCTCATCTACTCGCTGGACCACTGCGGCCCCATGGCGCGCTCGGCCGAAGATGCCGCCCAGCTGCTGACCGCGATGGCCGGCTACGACAAGCACGATCCGGCGAGCGTCGAGCGATCCCCCGAAAACTATGTGGAAACCATGCGACAACCTGTTTTCGGCATGCGCCTAGGCATTCCGCGCGAGCCGTTTTTCGACCGCCTAGACCCGCATATCGTCGAAGCGGTCGAGGCTGCCATCCGTGTGCTGGGACAGCTCGTTCGATCGGTTCGCGACGTCCATCTGCCCGCTACCGACGCGCTGGACTGGACCGCCATCCGGAGCGCGGAGGTGGAAGCCGCCCACGAAAACCTGTTTCTTCGCCACGCCGACAGCTACTCTCTCCAAACCCGGAGCGTCGTTGAGGGTGCCGTGAGGGAGCTGAACGATCCCGGCGAGAGCGCCGCCGAGAAAGCTGCCCACCTTATCCGCGCCAGCCGGCAGCTTGCCGAGCTCCGCAAAACCATTGATGACGCGTTTGACGGCTTCGATCTAGTTGCGCTCCCCACCAACCGCCTCGGTCCGCGCACCATCCAGGAAGAGCTGGAGCGCGAAGAAAAGCCGTCGCTGCTTGAACCTGAAAATACCTTCAACTCGCTCGCGTTCAACCTGTACGGCATCCCGTCTGTCAGCATCCCCTGCGGATTCTCGCCGGACGGGGTTCCGATCGGCCTGATGATTGCCGGCCCGCGGTTCTCGGAAGCCAAGGTGCTTGCGCTGGCTGCTGCGTTTGCCCGCGCCACGCCATGGCAGGCGAGGCGGCCGACCCTGGCTTTCACCTAGCCCTCGCGCAAAGCCTTCGTGGGTGATTGGGGGATGCGGCCCGGTAAGCCTGCTTTTAGACTCAGCTTTCTGCAGCGTGCTCGCACTCAGCTGCGGCCAGCGCGAATCCGGACTGGGCGAGCGCGTCTCGGATCGGCCTTTCGCAAGCGGCTTCGGCGAGAATGCGGACGCGCCCCTGCTCCACTGAGTCCACGCGCACGCCTGGAATACAGGCAAGGGCGCGTGTGACCCCGTGCACGGCTTCGGCATGCTCCATGCCCTCGATGGTGAGTGTTTGCGCGCTGAATGCGGCCATGTGGGTTTCTCATTGGACAGTAGGGCTGGGTTAAGCCAGCTGTTAGCCAATAACCTACTCAAAACCTGCCCCGTTTGGCTAGCACCTGCGTTACCGAAGGGTGGTCGAGCGGGCCGCGACCGAGCTGATTGTCTTAAGCGCCATGGGCTTGCGCTCAGGCCTGGTTACGGCGGCACGGCCGCGCGCTAAGTGGATTGCCCCGCTGCGCTGTCCTCGCGGTCCAGCGCGATTAGCTCTGCGCGGATGGAATCTGCCGTCAGCCCAGGTCATCTCTCTCGAGTCGCCGAGCTCGTCATGCGCAACGATCGTGCTTCCGACAAGGTGGTTCAGCCGCAGCCAGTCCACGAACTCACCCGCCCGCTAGTGAAAAATGCGTTGAAGGGAATAGACCATCCGGCAATAGCGGCAAAACTGTCCGACACTGCCCGAGAACAAGGTGCGAGCCGCCATAGCGACGTCCGCAACCAGGGACGCGGACATGCTCAACAGCCTGTAGCGATCAAGGTTGATGGTGCTTGCACCGCTTTGGAATTGCAATCCTTGCCAGCCTGCGGTTTGCTCAGGTGGTACTCGCATTTGCAGCGGGAAGACGCGGGCCGTAGCAGGCATTGTCGATGATTATCTACAGCTGCCAGTCTAGTCGCGGCAACCGCGAGCTTAGCCTCGCTTTAAGGTTATCGTACGACCGGACTACCAGACTATCGATACATCGAACTACTGGACGAGTGGATGACCATACAATCAACATAATAGACAACACTTGACAAGAGGCAATCGGACAACCAGACTATCAATGTATCGGGAGACTGAACGACCGAATGATCATCACGATAACCAGCGATAAGGGCGGTGTAGGTAAGACCATGACAGCCGTACACCTTGCCGCTTACTTTCAGACTCTTGCTCCTACGCTTCTAGTTGACGGTGACGGGATCCGATGTTCGACCCGATGGAGCGAACGTGGCGATGGCCAAGGTCTTCCCTTCAAGGTCGTGGGTGACAAGGAAATGGGAATGCACCTGCGCGATTATGAGAACGTCGTAATTGACACAGAAGGCAACCCGGACGATCGCGACCTAAAGGAACTTGTACGAGGCTGTGACGTTTTGGTGATCCCGGCCGAGCCGGGAGAGTCCGCAAATGAGGGATTAATACACACACTGGAGCGCTTGCGCGTGATCGGTTCGGACAAACACCGCGTTCTGTTAACGAAAATCCCGCCGCCTCAGGAGGAAATGGCGCAGCTTGCGAAGCGAACCCGAAAACAGCTGGAGGAAGCTCAATTCCCTGTTTTCGGGACTGAGATACCGAGGATGACCATCTTTCAAAAAGCCGAAGCTGCCGGCGTTCCCGTATACGCCGTTAAGGAAGACCGCAGCCGCAAACGCGCGTGGAATTTCTATGCGGCTGTAGGCAAGGAGATTATTGACCATGCCTGAGCCTGTTAGCCGTTTTGCAGCTATAAACCAGAAACCTAGAAATGCGGAACAAGGAAAACCAGTCGATCAGGCTATCGAACTACCGGTAACACGAACGACCGGTAGACCAAAAGGTAAGCGAAGCAACCCCGATTTTGAAAAGGTAGGTCTTTATCTTCATTCCAATAGACGGAAGCGAGCTGAACGAAAATGGGAGGATGAAGGAGTAGGAGATTTCTCCGACCTTATAGATCGGCTTTTAATAAGCTATTTGGATGATCGAGAAATCGGTTGACCGGTTGATCGGTTGAGCGGGCAATTGGACGATCACTGACTAGTAAATCTAGAGTTTGTACTTAACTTCACGCGTGCGTTTTGGCGAGGTTGCGAAGCATGAGCGCAAGAAAAGCGAGCAGGTGGAAGCCTTGGAGAGTGGTTTGGAGCCGCTCGTAGTCTCGTGCCAGACGGCGGAAGCGCGCGGCCCAGGCCAAGCTGCGCTCCACGACCCAACGCCGAGGCAGCAGCACAAAGCCGCGCTTGGCCGCCGGGTGCTTCACGACTTCGAGCCGAATGCCCCACTCCTGAGCGGCCTGCTCCGCGGCCGCGCCGGTATAGCCCTGGTCCACATAGGCCAGCTCGACCGCGCCTCCGGTGACTTTTTAGACCTGCTCGGCAAGCGCGGCGACCTGCGCACGATCGCCCTGGTCAGCCGCGGTGACCTTGAGTGCGAGCAGGTGCCCGAGCGTGTCCACCGCGCTATGGACCTTCGAGCCCATGCGCCGTTTCGCGCCGCCCAGCCTGCCTGCGCGCCCGACTCGGGCGTGGACTGCAGCGTCCGGCTGTCGATCACAACCGCCGTCGGCCGGCCTTTTCCGCCCGCCCATGCGCGCAGGATCGAGCGCAGGTCCTGGACCAGCAGCTCGAAGCAGCCCCGGCATCGAGCCAGCGCCGCATCTGCCGGTAAACCGCGTGCCGCGGCGGCAAATCGTTCGGCATCCACCGCCAGGGCGAACCGGTTTTCGCGATCCAGCGCGGCCCGTTGAACACCGCCCGCAGGTCGTGTTCGCGCTGCGGGCTGTTTTCTCGGCACAGCAAGAGGTACGGCAGCACGCGCCTGCCACGCCTCGTCCGTCATATCGCCCGGGTAGCCGGTCTTGCGCGCCATCCAGCCATGCTGAACCACAGCCCGGCTGACGCAAAACGGCTAGACGAATGCAAAGTTAAGAACAGGCTCTAGTATGGATTGCGTGATAACGCTCAGGCTGAGTATCAGCAGACCGGCAAACAAAATGGGAGCTTACTACACCGCCTACATTGTGGTCAGCTCGCGCCGCCTCTTCGTGCAGTTCCGCGATTAGCACCCCTGCCTTCATCGCGGAACCGGGCCGCTCGATCCGCTCGCGTAGCAGTGTCGCCATCGCACCACCTCTCCCGTACCGTTGGTCTCTTCCAGAAACGCGCGCGGCGCTTTGGGTGCTTTCCGAAGAGATGGCTAAGCTGCGCGGCGCGCCGGCCGCGGCAGCCGCTTGAATCCAATCAGAACAATGCCGAGGAGAAGGGCGGAAACCCACTCCTCGGGAATCACCCGGGAAGAACCTACGGAAAGGGAAAGCGCATGAGGCCGCGGCGCAGAATCGCCATGTACTCGCGGGACGAACAAAGCGCGGGCGTGCTCGCCTATCTTCTACGGCTACAGCTCAACCTTGCCGTTGAGTGCTGCGCGAAGGCCGCCGAGGCCGCTGCTTCCGGCTGCGAGTTGAACATTCTCATCCTCACGGAACCCGGAGAAAAAGCCGAACTTCAGGAGCTTTGTGAATGCCTGCACGGAAGCAGCCTCCTCTACGACCCGCAAACCCTCACCTCCGAGGCGGACTGGACGGCTACGGCTTACGTGCACGGCCGGCTTGAACCGAGCCGATTTCTCGACCGGGTGCGCGCCCTGTTCAAGCAGCGGCGCGGACCGAAATCGCAAGCAGGCAAGCACAGCACCGCCGCAGTCACAGCAGCCTAGAAGCTTTGTCCGCTTGCACTATTACTTGTGTAATCTGATTGCAACAAGAAGCCCCCGACGTTGCGAGCGCCGAGGGCTTCCGAGCACACCCGCATGAGCGCGGGGCTCACCGCATCCGCCCTAGAGGAACGAACGCTTTGCAAAGAATACCGCAAGACCTTCATCAAGCGCTGCTCAGGGAGCGCGCTTTCTCGGTGCCATCAAGCGAGCTCACCAGCCTTCGCGATATCCTCCGCAGTCCGCAGCAGAAGGCTCGCGCTGAGCAGCAGGGAAGAGCCCTGCCTGCCGCCGGCAACGAGGGTACGCTGTTCGCGACTAAGCCCGCAGTGCCGTCGCCGAAGAAGCGCGGCGGCCGCATTCAGTCGCCCTCGCTGATTGAGGTCGATGCTTTCGGAAAGCAGAAGATCGACATGGGCTTTATCGCTCGGGAGTTCGCCTCAATCGGACTGCCGCATTCCGATCCCGGCGACCTCCGGGTCTACTACCGCACCAACGGCCGCCTCCGGTTTCGCGTCACCGCCGACCCCGATTCATTTCTTCCCTACGGCATGTATCCCCGGCTGCTGGGCGCTTGGGTCGCGACTGAAGCCTGCCGCACCCAGGACCGCACCATCCATCTCGGCCGCAACCTCAGCCGCTTCCTTGAAGACACCTTGCACCTCAAAATCACGGGAGGCAAGAACGGCACCATTACTCAGCTCAAGGAGCAGATGTGGCGGTTCTTCAACTGCGAGATTGCCGTCTTGGAGGACACTGAGGGACCGGGCGGCCGGCTAGGAAAAGCTTTAGACCGGATGCCGCTTACGAGCAAAGTACGCATTTGGGGGCACCCAAAAGCAGGAGATCAAGACGGCCTTTTTGAGTCATGGGTGCTGCTGGGGGAGGAGTTCTTTGCCTCCATCCTCGCCCACCCGGTGCCGATCGACTGGACTACTGTCACTAAGCTCCGGCGCTCCTCGCTTGCGCTGGACTTATATTTCTGGGTCACCTACCGGATGCATACGATGCGAGGGACTAGAGTGACAGTGCCCCTTTGGGGGGCGGGCAGCCTCGCTCAGCAGATCGGCGCGAACTACATGCTAGATACTGCGAAGCGTCGTAAAGACTTCCGCTATGAAGTGATCGACGCTCTGGCAAAGGTGCAGAGCTACTATCCGGCTGCGAAAATCGAGGTCGAGGACAAAGCTGTCACTCTGTTTAAGAGCAACGCTCATGTGACCCCCGCAAAGCTCATCCGCTAGCCCGCCGCTGCTCATTTGCCTGCTTTTCCTGCGATCACTTTTGCACATAAAGAGGTGAATAGCGGAAGATTTCCACGCATAAACACCCGCCGCACTTTACGCATAAACGCCCGCTGTTTTACGCATAAACGCCCGCTGTTTTACGCATAAACGCCCGCCGCTAATGGCTATAAACCCTTTCAGATGAGCAACTTTCTAGAACTCCAAGTAGCACAAGTAGTTCTTCAAGTAGGTAAACAAGTAGTAGGGAGCTGCGAACTGTTGAAAACCGTCCTTGTGAAGAGCAGAGTCTTAGAAGCCCAAAGTCAAAATCCTTCCTGATGAAGAACTAAAGCCAGCAGTGCTGCGGTAACTGGACCAGCTCAGCATTGAGCGGAACCGGTGTAAGGGACAGCGTAAAGACACAGGCTGATGTTTATATACCCTCTAACCGTCCTAGGCCCTTGTGACGCGATTTCTTCCGTTTTACGTTTGTTTATACTCCGACCATGCCTCATGCGCTCGCTAGTCCGTTCTCCATTCGGCTCATGATGGCTATCTTAGGCGTCGCGTCCGCACTGCCCAGTTTGAGAACCAAAACTACATGGGCGCGGGCTCTCCATGCATAGCATCGACTACTCTAGTTCACCAACCAGCTTTGTTAATACGCTGTGCGCCACTGGCCCAAGTGGTTCTGCGCCCAGCCAAGGAGTGAAGCCGCAGAGCCTGCTCAGTCACACAACTCGGAGCCGGGCGGCGCTGTGTAGCCGCGCGACCCGTGGTCAGAGCCTTCTTGCTTTCGATTCCGTTGACTAGGTGTACGGTCCCGGCATTCGGTGGATAGAGTCGATTCTAAACCGTTCCGGTTCGGCGAGGTAGCTTTTGCATAGGAACTCGTAAGGAGTAAGTCCCTTGAGGGTTTTAAGCCGTCGGGCGAAGTTGTAGGCCAGGATGAAGTCGTCCATGTGTTTGCGGATCTGTTCATGGCTTTCGTAGTGGTAGCGGCTGACGGTGCCCACGCCCAATCCCACGCCAAGCAGGAAAGCAGCGCCGAGCATGTAAGCGGCCCCGTTCTCTCGCAAAACCAATCCGGCCACCGCCACCGGCTCAGGATGTAGCCGCCGCCCCGGACGCCCAACCGCCACCGCCAACCCGGGGTACGCCCCCAGAAAGCAGCAGCCATGACCCTCTCCCCCGCCCGCCGCCGCAGCGCCCTCGCATGTGTGCTCGCTCCCGCGCTCGCGCTTGCCGCTCAAGAGAAGAAAGCGCCGCCCTCCGACACGCGCATCCTCGTCAACGTGCAGCAAGCCTTCCACGACGACCCGGTGTTCGCGGGCGTGAACATCATCGCGGCCGTGAACCGGGGCGTGGTCCGGCTGAACGGCACCGTTCCGACTCAGGCCGAGAAGGAGCTGGCGTCGGAGGACATCGCCAGCATCGACGGCGTGAAGACCGTCTTGAACAACCTGAATGTGTTCGACGGCAGGCCCCGCCCGGCTCCGGTGCTCAGGTCCGCGCCGGTGCCGGGTCCGAGCGGCCCGAAGACCGTCACCCTGCCGTCCGGGACCATGCTTTCAGTGCGGCTCGCGGGCGGGCGACACATTCCACGGCACGACGGCAAGCAGTGTCAGCTCCGGTACTTACATACTGATCCCGAGCGGGACGGAGGTGACGGGCCGCATCATCGAAGCCAAGGCCGCGGGCCACTTCTCCGGTTCGGCCGAGTTGGATCTGGAGCTGGTAAGCGCCCGGCTCAGGACGCCGACCGGCACCCAGCAGGCGTCCGTTGTCACCCAACAGTGGTCGAGCAAGGCCGCCGGCCGGGGCGTGAACACGGCCGAGAAGACCGGGGGCGGCGCGGGTGTCGGGGC
>CAXTUV010000016.1:0-2844 GCA_964247445.1 uncultured Acidobacteriaceae bacterium
TCATTGCGGATGCGGATGGCTTCATCAATCTTGGAGAGAAAGATTTTGCCGTCGCCGATCTTTCCCGTGCGCGCCGCGCCGCTGATGGCCGCCACCGCTTTCTCAACCATCGCATCGTCCACCACCGCTTCCAGCTTGATCTTCGGCAGCAGGTCCACCGTGTACTCGCGTCCGCGGTAAAACTCGGTGTGGCCTTTTTGCCGGCCGTGGCCGCGCGCTTCCAGGATGGTCATGCCTTCAATCCCGGCTTCCAGCAGGGCGTCTTTCACGGCGTCAAGCCGGGAGGGTTGCAGGATAGCTTCCACTTTGTACATCGCTCACCAGTTCTTTCTTGGGTGCGTTGGACCCGCGAGGCGCTTACGCCGCGAAGTCGTAACCTTCCTCGCCATGCTGTGTGATGTCCAGACCTTGTCGCTCATCCTCGGGCGAGACCCGCAAGCCCATCGCGAGATCCACGACTTTGAGCAGCACAAAGGTCCCCACGGCGGAAAGCGCCCAAGCAACCGCGACCCCGACCATCTGATTGCCGACCTGCCCCCATCGGCCGTCCACGGCGCCCGAAGGCAGTGTGCCGCCTGCCGCGTCCTTGAACACGGGATTGATGGCCGAGGTAGCGAAGACCCCCGTAAGGATCGCGCCCAGGGTGCCGCCCGCCCCATGGACGCCGAACGCGTCGAGCGAGTCGTCGTAGCCGAACCGGTTCTTGACGAAGACGACCATGGCGTAGCAGAACAGCCCGGCCAGCAACCCGATCACGAGCGCGCTCATGGGCTGCACATAGCCCGCGGCCGGAGTCACGGCGACCAGCCCCGCGACCGCGCCTGAGATGCCGCCAAGCGCCGAAGGCTTGCCGTTGCGGAGCCACTCCGCCCCCGCCCAAGCCAACGCGGCCGTAGCCGCGGCAAACTGCGTATTGACAAAAGCGGAGGTCGCGAGCGGGCCGGAAGACAACGCGGAGCCCGCGTTGAAGCCGAACCAGCCCACCCACAGCAGGCAAGCGCCCACAAGCGAAAGCACGACCGAGTGCGGCGTCATGGGCTCGCGCGGGTAACCGACGCGCTTGCCCAGGTACAGCGCGCACACCAGCGCAGAAATGCCGGAGGTGATATGGACCACCGTGCCGCCCGCGAAGTCCAGCGTAGGCACCCGTCCGCCGAGCGACGCGTTGAGCAGCCCGCCCTTGCCCCACACCATATGGGCCATGGGCGCAGATACCAGCAACAGCCAAAGCGACAGAAACACGGCCATGGACGAAAACTTCATCCGCTCGGCGAACGCGCCCGTGACCAGCGCCGGTGTAATGATGGCGAACATAAGCTGGTACACCATGTAGGTTTGGAGCGGCAGGGTGGCGGAGTAGTCCGGGTCCGGGGTGAGCCCCACGCCGCGCAGGAAGACGTGATGGAGCCCGCCGAGCACGCTTCCGCCGGCGTCGAACACGAGCGAATAGCCCGCGACCGCCCAAAGAACCGTCACGAGGGCCATCATGGCAAAGGACTGCATCATGGTGCCGAGCACATTTTTGCGCCGCACCAGCCCTGAATAAAACAGGGCGAGGCCGGGCCCGGTCATCAACAGAACCAGCGCGGCCGAAACCAGCATCCACGCATTGTCGGCACCGCTTTGCGCGGCCGCGGCCGCCGCTTCCAGTTTGCGCAGTCGGAGTTCCGGATCTTGAAGCAGCATAAGTTGGGGACAAGGGAATAGCATGGCGCTCCAGAAGAGTGGATCGTGGGGCGGAGACCGCACGGTTCGTGTCGGATTGTGTCCCGTTGTGCCGTTACTTTTACATACTTTGGTGAAAACCAGAAGCACTCGTTTTCGTGTCGACCGACCCAAGCGCAGGTATGCTAGGAACATGAGCGTCTCCACCAGCCAAGACCGCTATCTTTTCGGTTCCCTCGACTCTTCCGCGAAAAACCGTGAGAAATTGCGCGAGGTGACCTACGGTGATCAAAAGCCTGAGGGCATCCTTCTCGCTTCGCTCGATTCAGCGTTGAATTGGGCGCGCAAAAGCTCGGTATGGCCGATGACGTTTGGCCTCGCTTGCTGCGCGATCGAGATGATGTCCATGGGCGCGTCTCGGTACGATGTCGCGCGCTTCGGGATGGAAGTATTCCGGCCTTCGCCTCGGCAAGCCGACTTGATGGTGATTGCCGGACGGGTGTCGAACAAAATGGCTCCGGTGATCCGCCGTTTGTACGACCAGATGCCGGACCCGAAATGGGTGATCTCCATGGGTGCTTGCGCCACGTCCGGGGGTGTATTCAATAACTACGCGATCGTGCAGGGCGTCAATCAGGTAGTGCCGGTCGATATCTACGTTCCCGGCTGCCCGCCGCGGCCTGAGCAGCTCATCTACGCGCTCACCCTTCTTCAAGAGAAGATTCAACGGGAAAAGGGCACCGCGCGCCGCGCACTGAATCTAGGCTGAGTGTGTATTGGTTCCCACAAAGGCTGCCCCCGGGCAGCCTTTTCCGTGAAGCGGCTGGTCACTACGCACGAAAGTGTTACAAATCAGACGATTTTTCTTGCTTTGCGCCGTGAGAGCAGACACTCTGTTGGGAGCGCACATGGTGACGAACGGGGTAGTTGTGCCTGCTCGATCGCGTGTGTAGATTCTACCCGGTAATTCTCTGGGTACAGGTGGAAAAGGATTGCATCAAGGCAACTAGACGGCGCTTGGATGCACTAAGCTAGACAATGCATGTTCCTTTCTCGTTGCGCACACAAAAATCCGATTCGGACAGCGATGCAGCGGGAAGGGGTAAACCGGGAGTTTTTGTTTGACTTTGAGCAAGGTTGCGGAGGATAGACGCATGTATCGTGGTCCATTGCATTCTC
>CAXTUV010000016.1:2887-16037 GCA_964247445.1 uncultured Acidobacteriaceae bacterium
GACCAGACCGCGCCCGCCGCAGCACCGGCCGGCGCTCCACCGCAGAATGCTCCGAAGCCGGCGCCGATCTCACGCATCGATATCTTCACCGGCTACTCGTACTACTCGCCGAAGGCGACGGTGACCACCAACAGCTTCGTCACCGGGCAGCCATTTCCCGTGAGCTACGGCTCAGTCGATACAGGCGCGATTGGGTCGGGTGCGTACTTCTTCAATAAGTTCGTCGGACGCTACCCGACGGAGCTGGGCGTCACGCCCGTTGTCCACGGCCTTGCCGGCGCTTCGCGCGTGGGCGGCCCCAATGCCGAGCCCGATGTTTTTCACATTTACACCTGGGGACCGTTGGTCAAGGTGGGCGGCGGCTTGGACTATGACACGCCCCTGCTGAACCACAAAATTGGAATCCGGCTCTTCCAGGCCGATTACGTTTACACCCACGCCAACTTCGGTCCGCAAAGCGGAGACGGCGGGCGAGCCAACATCTCCGCCCCGGAATTGAGCTCGGGCCTGATCTTCAAGCTCGGCAATAGCATCCCGCCGCCGCCTGTGACGCTGGCCTGCACGGCCAATCCGACCACGGTTTTCCCGGGCGACCCTGTCACCGTGACCGGCACCGCCGCCAACCTGAACCCGAAGAAGACTGCGACCTACTCTTTCACCGGGCAAGGTCTTGAGGTCAAGTCCGACAACTCCACCGCCACGGTGAACACGGCCAACCTGCAGCCCGGCCAGTACACCGTGATGGGCCATGTTTCGGAAGGCAACAAGCCGGGCCAATCCGCTGACTGTACCGCGCCCTTTACCGTCAAGCAGTTTGAGCCCCCGACCATCACTTGCTCGGCCAATCCTTCAACCGTGGAGCCGGGCGGCAGCTCGACGATCACGTCCATGGGTGTCAGCCCGCAAAACCGCCCGCTGACCTACAGCTACTCGGCGACAGCAGGCCAGATTTCGGGCACCTCCAATACCGCGACGCTTTCCACGGCCGGCGCTCCTTCCGGACCGATCACCGTAACCTGCAACGTTGCGGACGACAAGGGTCAGACTGCAACCACAACGACGACCGTGACGGTGAACGCGCCGCCGCCGCCGCCGGCTCCTAAGGTTCAAACGCTGTGCACGCTCAACTTCGATCGTGACACCAAGCGCCCGGCCCGCGTGGACAACGAAGCCAAGGCTTGCCTCGATGATGTCGCGCTGAACCTCCAGCGTTCGGCGGATGCGACGGCGACCGTGGTGGGCAACGCAGCCGAGCAGCAGGCAGCCCCGGCGAAGAAGGGCCGCAAGAGCCGCAAGGCAGCCCAAACGCCTGAGCAGTTGGCCGCGCAGCGCGCCGTCAACGCGAAGGACTACCTGGTGAAGGAAAAGGGTATCGACCCCTCGCGCGTTTCGGCTCGTACCGGAACCAAGGGCGCGAACGAAGTGGACGACTACCTGGTCCCCGCCGGCGCGAACTTCGACAATGACGTGCCGAGCACGACGGCAGTGGACGAGTCCGCGGTGAAGCCGCAGGCCCGCACCGCTCCGCCGGCGAAGCATCACCGCCGCAAGAAGTAAAGCCGGAAAGGAGGGTGTTGTTCGCCCTCCTTTCCAAAACGGGAAAAGGGTCAGCCGTTTCGCGGCTGGCCCTTCTTTCTGCCCTGAACAAAAAACACGTTTGTGCCGATAAAGGGCTTGAACAAGTTCAATGCAACACTCCGGCGCGAGGGCCGGCCCGACCCGCATGCATCGCTTACAAAGCTTTTTCTCCTTTTCGTCCGCGGCCGTGCTTCTGCTCGGCATCACTTCTTCCTGCGGAACAGCTTGCGCACAGACCACTCCGGCGAACGCCTGGACCGCGCTTGGGCCTGACGGCGGCGATGCCCGCGCGCTGGCACCGGACCCGAAGAACCCGCAGCACCTGTACCTCGGCACCACAAGCTCCTGGGTGTATGAAACCGCAGACGGCGGGAAGCACTGGCAGCGTTTGGCGAAGCTCGGGGAGGCGGACGACCTCATCGTGGACAATATCTTCGTCGATGCGAGCGACACGAAGACGCTGGTGATCGGTGTATGGAAAGTAGACGAGCGCGGCGGCGGCATCTATGTCAGCCATGATGGCGGCAAAACCTGGGCCGCGAACCCGGACATGGAGGGCCAAAGCGTGCGCGCGCTGGCGCAAGCGCCATCCAATCCCAAGCTCTACGTCGCCGGCACTGTAGCGGGTGTATATCGTTCAACCGACGGCGGCCAACACTGGGCGAAAATCAGCCCGCCCGAAAATGCTGAGCTGCATGAGGTTGAGTCGATCGCCATCGATCCGGTCGATACAAACACCATTTATGCCGGAACCTGGCATCTGCCTTGGAAGACGACCGACGGCGGCCAGCACTGGTCCAACATCAAGAACGGCTTGATTGATGATTCGGACGTCTTCTCCATCATCATCGACCCGCATACCCCTTCGGTCGTTTACACGAGCGCCTGCTCGGGTATCTACAAGAGCGAGAACGGCGGTGAGCTTTACCGCAAGGTGCAGGGCATCCCGGCCACCGCGCGGCGTACGCGCGTGCTGATGCAGGATCCGCGCGATGCGAAAACCGTGTATGCGGGAACCACGGAAGGTCTATACAGGACGGCGGACGGCGGGACAAACTGGTTGCGGCTCACCGGCCCGGACGTCATCGTCAATGACGTCTTTGTCGATCCGACCGACGATCAGAAACTGCTTCTGGCGACCGACCGCAGCGGCATCCTCAGCAGCGGAGACGGCGGCAAAACCTTTGCGAGCGCGAACGGCGGTTTTTCGCAGCGCCTGGTGCAAAGCCTCCTGGTGGATGCCAAGCAGCCGCAAACTTTATACGCGGGCGTACTGAATGACAAAATTTACGGCGGCGTCTTCGTCAGCAAGGATGACGGCGCGAACTGGCGGCAGCAGGCGGATGGTCTCGCCGGGCGGGACGTATTTGTTCTCGCGCAGGCGCCGAATGGAGCCGTATACGCAGGCACGAACAACGGCATCGCCACGCTCGTGAACGGCCAATGGCAGGCAGCCGGGAACGTCGTCGTGCACAGCAGCCGCAAGGTGAGCCTGAAGCAAGGGAAGCGCCGCGTGGTGAAGGAGATTGACTCGGTCAAGAACTCTGGGCCGATTACGGGTCGTGTGAAAAGCCTCGACCTCGCCGGGGCCGCTTGGTACGCAGCCACGGCTAAGGGCCTGAACCGCTCCAATGACAGCGGCTTGACCTGGGAGCTTGCCACCGTAACCCCGGCGGACTACCACTACCTCGATGCGCTCGGCTCCCAGGTTGTCGTGGGCCAGCGCAGTACACTCGCTTTTTCAAGCGACAGCGGGGCGCAATGGAAGACGCTGGCATTGCCGAATGGGCTTTCCAGCGTGACCGCGCTTGCCGTGTCGGAGGATGGCGCGGTTTGGGCCGGCGGTCGTGAAGGGGTTTTCTACACCAAGGATCAGGGAGAAACCTGGCAGCAGATCAAGAACCTGCCTCTGGGCCAGATCGACGGTCTCGCCTACGACCCTTTTCTGAAGCGGGTTCTGGTTTCTTCCCGCACGTCCACCAGCATCTTCGGCGTCGATGCGCTCGGCAGCCCTTGGAAGTACTGGCAGGTGGGCTGGCGTGTTCATCAGGTACTCCAGGGAGGCGGGCGGTTGATCGCCGCCTCCCTATTTGATGGCGTTGTATTCGAGCCGCGTGGAGAGGAGACAGCAAACGGCAGTCAAGCCGACACCGCGAGCAAGTGAGGAAAAGCAGGTCTTTCTCTTGCGCCCCTACCAAGTAGGCGATCTGCCCCGGCTGCATGCCATTGATCGCGCATGCTTTCCGCCCGGCATCGCTTACGGAAGGACGCAGCTGCGAACACTTTTCGAGCACCCCAGCTCCTTGGCGGCAGTAGTGGAGCTGGAAGCTCGTGTCCTGGGCTTTGTTCTCCTGCGTCCACGCGGGCGGCGGTCGCAGGCAGGCAAGCAAACCGCCCTCCATCTCTTGACGATTGATGTCGCACCGGAAGCTAGGCGGCGGGGCATCGGCATCCTGCTGATGCAGTGGGCCCTCGCCGAGGGAGCGCGGGTTGCGGCGTCAATTCTTGAGCTGGAGGTCGCGGTTGACAATACGACAGCGCAGGCCTTCTATGCGCGGTTCGGCTTTCGCGCGATCGGGACGATTCCGGGATACTACCCCGGCGGCCTCGATGCGATTGCGATGGAGCTGATTCTGTCAAGCTGATCGAGCAGGGAACACGGTCTTACTTCCCCTGCGCGGCCGCTAGTAAGCCCGCGCGACCAGCTTCCGTGGAGGGCCCACGCGCTTTCCAGAGCACACGCCCGCTTCGATCCAGGAGCATCACGGCGATGGTGCGATCGTCATCCGCGATGCCGAGCGCATGCCGTAACTGCGCCTTGTCCGTGTACAACGGCACAGTCCAATGCAGCATCTCGGGATCGGTTTCCGCGCTGCGGAGGCTGTTGTTGTCCCACCAGCGGTACAGCGCATTCTCCCGCGTGCTGACCAGCATCCTGTAAACGCGAAAATCGAAAGAAGCATGTTGCAGTGCCTGCGCGGCTGTAATCCAAGTGTCAACTTGAGCTTCCTGGTCGCGCGCCCAGAGCAGAAAGACAAGGTTCTCCCGTCCTTCAAGCTGCTTCGGGATGTTGATGAGGCTGCGATCAAGGGCCTCAGCTGTCGTGTCCGGAAAGACCTCCGCAGCGATAGTTTGCGTGCCGGCCCGAACAGGAAAGCTGCTCTCGGCGGTACTGCCGAGAAGGCTCGACAACAAGAACACAATGGACATGAAAACTCGGCACACACGTGCAAGGGGCATCACCCGGCATAGTACCAGCCAGGCTCCCGTTTTTATACGAAACAGCGCTTCGGCTACGAAGAAGTGAACAGTGAAAGACAATCCGATAAACTCAGGGTGGAGATACTTCTATGTTTGAAACACAGCCGTCCGTCCGCAAGCGCCCGTTCGCAACGGATGATCCGGAACTCACGCCCATCGCTGAGAAGGTGCTGCGCGGGGAGCGGCTCGGCTTTGAGGATGGCGTAGCCCTATACCGTTCGCCGGATATTCTTGCCATCGGGTGGCTTGCGAATGAGGTTCGGGAACAGCTGCACGGCGACCTCGCCTACTTCAATGTCAATCGTCATATCAACCCGACCAATGTGTGTATAGCATCTTGCCGTCTGTGTGCGTTCGGGCGCAAGAAAGGCGCGGAAGGCACGTACACCATGGCGCTTGAGGAGGCTTGGCATATGGCCGCTCAAGGGTACACCGAGGCTGTTACGGAGTTTCACATCGTCGGCGGGCTCCATCCCGACTTGCCCCTTGAGTATTTCCTTGCCCTTGTCACAGGGCTTAAGGAGCGGTTCCCGCTGGTGCACATCAAGGCTTTCACCATGGTGGAGGTCGCTTTCCTGGCGAAGCGGGCAAAGCTGTCCATTCGCGAAACGCTTGAACGGGTGCGCGCGGCCGGCGTGGATTCGCTGCCGGGCGGCGGCGCTGAAATCTTTTCCGACCGTGTGCGGTCCATCATTTGCGATCACAAGATTGACGGCGGCGAGTGGCTTGAAACCGCCGAAACCGCGCACAAACTCGGCCTTTGCTCAAATGCAACCATGCTGTACGGCCACGTCGAAAATGATGAGGACCGCATCGACCACATGCTGCGGCTGCGTGCCGTGCAGGATCGCACGGGCGGGTTCCAGACCTTCATCCCGCTTGCCTTCCACCCGGAAAACACAGCGCTCGACCACCTGCCGCGCACCACCGGCATGGCCGACCTGAAACAGATTGCGATCGGACGACTGATGCTCGACAACTTCGCGCATATCAAGAGCTATTGGCAGATGGTCTCGCCGAAGATGGCGCAAATCTCGCTGCGGTTTGGGGCGGACGATATTGACGGTACCGTCATCGAGGAAAAAATCTACCACGATGCAGGCGCGACCACGCCGCAAGGGATGCGGCGCGAAGAGCTTGTGCGGCTGATCTGTGCAGCCGGACGTGTACCATTTGAACGCGACACACTCTACCGGGCGGTAACCCGCATCGAGAATACGTTCACGGTCGCGGTCTAGAATTCCGGTTGGATGGAACCGCACAGGCTTTTGCTGCGTATCAGCCTCGCAGTGGGAGTCCGCGTGATGAAAGCAGCATGGCTGATGGTTTGCACCATGGTTTTTGGACCGGCTGCGGCCGGTTTTGCCGAGGAGTGCGGCAATGCCGGCAGTCCGCCGACGTACCAAGTGCAGCCGGGAGACCATGTGGACAGCAAAAGTCTGGACGCTTCCCGGAGCTTCTCGGGCGTGCACCAGTTAGTGATCAACGCATGCGCGGGTGAGTTGCGCATACGGGGAACCGACTCCTCGGCGATACGGATTGAAGTGACAGCCGAGAACGTCGATCAGCCGCTCGATACATACGTGCATGACTTCACTGTTGCGAGCGGGTCGGCGAAGATCGACATTCGGTTGCCCTCCAGGTACCATCCCGCGATTACGGTCTATGTGCCGGCAGAAGGTCACTTCGAAAGCGAAGTTAATCTCGGGGCGGGCAACTTACTTTTCCATGCTGATCGCATTCGGGGCGAGCGTGAGCTGAACCTAGGCGCGGGCCGTGCCGTTGTTTACCTCAATGCGGACCGGGACTACGCCAGCCTGGAAGCCAATGTCGGCATGGGTTCATTCCATGACAAGCGGGCTGGAGGCGGCAGCGCGCATTTCGTTGTTGCACGCAGCATGCAGGGAAGCGGCGGAGGCGACCTCCAAGTCAATGTCGGGGCGGGACAGATTGATCTGGAGCCCGTGCAATAGCTTTTTCCGCTCACTGAGACGCGGCGGCCAGCTTCATCCCATGCTTCGCGAAAACTGCTGCCGCCTCTTGTTCAAAGGTGGTCTGATCTCCTGTTTCCGGGGAGCTTGGAATCAGAGTGAACGCTGTTCCTTGCGGAAACTGCCCGAGTTTCTCTTCTAAAAGGGCCATGGATTTCTCGCTGTACTGAGCGACTTGATAGTTCTGGTTTTCTCCGAAGCGGTAGACCGTGACTTTATAGGGCGGCGCTGCTGGTGCCGCGATTTGCCGGAGCGAGGTGCACATCTGTTCTCCGACGCATTTCTGGAGTACGGTTGAAATCAGTGCCGGATCGGCGAGCCAACCTTGCCCCGCGATAAGGGCTCTGGCGAGGTTCTCTCCCACACCGACTTCTTCCTAGTTTCCCGCCAACTCGCCCGGCTTTCGCTGCTCGAGCACATCACCCTTCCCGGCCCAGGCTTCCGACCATTTCAAATAGTGCTCCCAGATTGGCTGCTTGGCGTCGGGCGTGCCGTGGTCAGCGAGATAGATGAGCGCATTCATTGTGACTTGATGGTCGGGATCGTCGAGCGCCAGGAGGGCGGCTTCATTCAGGACGGGGTCGGACGCGTACGCGGCGACATCCTGGAAGAGGGTGTGATTGCAGGCGGTCTTGCCTTCTTCTCGGGCATCGATCGCCCGCTTAAGGAAGAGGCGAGCGCTTTCGGGATCGAATTTGACGAGGTAACCGATAGCCGCCGATTGCGGCGCACACGCCCACTCGCCTACCTTCGTGTCGAGTTTGCCGACTATGGGCGCGGTTGCTGCTCCAGAGCCGAAGTGCGCGAGCAAGGAAGCAATCACCGTTTCCTGCTCGTCGTCGGTGTTGCGAAAGGCTTCAGCCCAGGTGCTTTCAAATTCAGGGAAGGACTGCTTGGGGAGGAACCACAGCGCGGAGGCGGTCAAGGAGGGCGAGGCCGAGCCGATCTCCCGCTTGATCTCTTCCCGCGCGCCTTCGGGGTCGAGTTCGTACCAGCGTTGGAGCGCGGCGGACTTCAGATCACGGATGTCGGAAACAGTGGAAAACCGGCTGCCGGGGTTCTTGAGCGGGAGCCGGGCGAGGGTTTCGAGGGCCGCCTTCATCCCGTCGGAACGGAGGAGGTCCCAATCAAATTCAGCTCGGAAATCTGCTGTTCCCGTGGGGGCTGAAGGAAGGAAGCAGCGAGGACGGCGGAGAGCTGCCGGAGTTGCTCGGGCGTTAGGCTGCGCGGTTTGTTCGCGAGTAGGGTTTGCGCGGTCACGGCCCGGGCTTGGCCGAGCTTGCGGGGCAGGCCGGAAAAGACATCCTGCCAAGCAGCATTGCTGGAGCGTTTCCAGTCTTCTTGCACAGCAGGTCCGTCACTTTGAGGAGTCGCTTTGAACGAGGTAAGGGTTTGGAGAAAGACACTGCCAATGGGAAACAAAGGGTCGTCGATTTGCGTTTCCAGTGCGTTGGAAGCCGCGGCGCGCAGGGGGGCGGGTACGCCGATCAGTCCGAAATGGGCTTGGTAACTCATGTCGGGCAGGTCGTCTCGGAGGCCTGCGGCGAGTGCGCGGATGGCCCCTGCGGTTCCAAGGTAACGAAGATCGGCGACCGCCTCCGCACGACCCGGAAGCGGCAAGCCCGGCATGGCGGGAATGGTGTGGAGCTGCTGAAGAATAGAAGTCAGCCTGGCTCGCTGCCACTCCGCGGTTGCGGAAATGATGCGCAGCTCGACGGCGTTTGATGTGAGCAATAGATGGTCGGCGGGCTTGGATGGGGCGGCAGCATCATGAACTCGATCGCTTGTGACGGTAAGCCTGTAGCCGCCGGGCTGGTTGAAGCGAACCCATTCGTTCAAGTCGTGCTGCACGATCGTCGGCTTGGAAGAGAGCAGAGCGAGGCGCGAAAGAAGTCTGCCTCCGCATCCGCCGCTGTAGTAGGCCGCGAGGGGGTCGGTCCAGCCTTCCCGAGGCGTGACTTGGAAGTCGTCGTAGTTCAGCATGCATTGGCGATTGGAGCTGGAATTGGTCAGCTCGTAGCGGTCGGCTTCGGCAGCGGTGAAGGTGAGGGTGAGCGGGATGCGCTCGCCGATACGGAACACGGACTGCCCGCTCGCGGTCTCGAGCTGGAGGCGCGGCTGGGCTTGGGATTTCGGGACGGGCAGGAGTAGGCGGGCGAGCGTGAGAACGGTTGGGAAGCGGCGAGCTGGCAAGCGGCGAGCTGGCAAGGAGCTCCTCCGACTGCATCGGGACTGACGGCCTCAAAGAACTTTCGCTTGCGCAGACATCGGCAGTCAAGAAGCATATGCAGCGGGTTTGGAATCTGCTTCATCGGGAAGCGGAAATGCCCACTCCTCAGCTACTTTTCCTCGGCGAAGAGCACTGCCTCTTCCAGTCGGATCGGAGGCGGGGTGATGCTTACCGTCGGGAGGGCGCGATCCTCGGCGGGGTCGGGCGAGGCCGGCGGTGCTTGGCCTGCCTGCTTGGCGGCGCGGCGGCGGCGTACCAACCAAGCCGCCATGGCGTACAGGCCGGCGAAGGTAAACACCAAAACCAGCATCGCGGGCGCGCCGTGCAGCTCCGTCACGTCGTTATAGAGCAGCGCCAAGCCCAGAAAGACAAAAACGGTATGAGCGCAAAAAACCTCAAGCGAGGCTTTGCCCAAGGTAAGGAACGGCTCGCGCTGCACTAGCGGAAACACGAGGCGGCGGAACCAGTAGGCAAGCGCGACGAACGCGATCAGGTTCAGGATCCGCACCGGGCCGAGTTGCCATTTGTCGAGCTGGTAGCTGAGCCCCGCGTCGGACAGGCGCGCGCCGAGCCAGTTATGGCGCACGCCGACGAAAAACAGGCAGACCGCGGCCGCGGCCCCGGCCCAGGGCGCGGTCACCTGCCGAAGGGGGTTCCGTCCTTCAGCCGAACGCGCGCCCAGCCACAGCCCGGCCATCCAGACGCCCTGCCATGCGAGCAGATTGAATGCGCCGCCCTGCTGCACGGGTATCTGAAGATGCGTGACCGCGACGATGCCGGCGTGGAACCAGTCGCGCAGACCCACCTGCGCCCCGACCCACAAAGCGATGCTTGCCGCCAGCGGCACGCGCCAGCCCCGGCGCGCCGCCCAGGTCAGCACCACGGGCGTCCCGGACAGGAACAAAACGTACATCGGCAGGATATCGAGCAGGGGCGGGCAGTAAAGCAGCAGCAGTGAACCCACCACGGCTGTGACGGGCCGGGTGTAGTAGAAGTCGAGCAGGTTGTGGATGGCCGCGCGATGCGTGTGCGCGGCCAGCGCGGCAATGACAGTAAAGGCCAGCGCCAGCATGAGCACGTGAATGCCGTAGATTTTGAATGCGCGCCGGAACAGCTTGGTTTGCAAGCCTTCGGCGTCCTCGGCAGCCTGCCGCGCGTAGATGCGCGCCACCAGCAACGCGGACAAGAAGACAAATCCCTCAGCCGAGGAAAGGTAGCCGAGTGGTTGATTGACCCAGTCGCTGGCGCGCGTCGGCAGATGAGTCAGCGTCATCCAGACTAGGAAAAGTCCGCGGAGCGCGTCGAGCTCGGGCCTGCGCTGAAATTTCGGGAAACGCATTGTGGATTATTAGACGGCGTTCCGCCAATGGAGTTGCTGTTTCTCTTTGCCTGCGTCCTGCCGCCATGCGACATACACGGCATACGCGGCCGTGAGCAGCGGGGCCGCAAGCACGGACAACGCCAGGGACACGCCGGATAAGAGCCGCGCGGCCACGGCGAAGCCTCCCGCCTCTGCCGTGAATAGGAAGAGCAGTGCAAGCTCCGGCCAGGGAACGGGACGAAGGCGCAGCGCGCGGGTCCAGCCGAGAACCGCAAGCAGCGCCGCCGGGCAGTACGCATGGACCCACGACACGGGCGCGGGGGCAGCGGAAAGCGCGGCGAAGACGGCAAGCATCGGCTAGAGAGCCCTCCTTAACTGATGTACTCGCGGATGAACGGGTCGTCTGAGTGCACGAGTTCGAGCGTGGAGCCGTTGAAGACGAGCTTGCCGTCGTGCAGGACGAGAAACGTCGTGCTTTCGTCGACCTTGCCGTCCGGCAGCTTTTCCATTTTATTTTCTTCCTTGTTGAAGCGGTGCGTCGCCAGGGTGAAGGCGTCTTGGAGTCGATGCGAGACGAGCAGCGAGGAAGAGCCGTACACGTCGCGCTGCTTTACTACGAGCTCGATGATGGTGTGCGAGGTAATCGGGTCAAGACCGCCGGTGGGTGAGTCGTAGAGCACCAGCTCTGGGTCCGAGATGATGGCGCGGGCGATGGAGACGCGACGCCGCATGCCGCCTGAAAGTTCAGACGGGAACTTCTCCATCGTGTGCTCCAGCTCGACGAACTTGAGCGCTTCGCGGACGCGCTTGTCGATTTCCTCGTCGGGCACATGATTCTCAACCAAGCGGTAGGCCACGTTGTCGCGTACGTCGAGCGAGTCGAACAGCGCGCCCTCCTGGAAGACCATGCCGATGTGGTCGCGGAAGGCGAACAGTTCGCTGTCCTTGAGCTTGGTGATGTCCTGGCCGAACACTTTGATGGTGCCCGCGTCGGGGCGGAGGAGACCGTTGGTGAGCTTGAGCAGGACGGATTTGCCCACGCCCGCCGGGCCGAGCACGATGCGGGTTTCGCCGCCCTTCACTTCAAAGGAGATGTTCTCGAAAACAGAGTGCCCGGCGGAGCGCAGCGTGACGCCGTCGAAGACCACGACGGGCTCCCCCGGGTGCTCCTCGCGCCAAGTTTTGGGCTGCTTTTCCTCGGGGGCTGCCATTTCAGCGTCCGAAAATCCCGATCATCAGCCGGGAGATCACAAAATCGCTCGCGATGATGAGCACGGACGCGACAACCACGGCCTGGGTGGTGGCTCGGCCTACGCCCTGGGTGCCGCCCTTGGTCGACATGCCGTAAAAGCAGCCGATGGAGGCGATGATGTAGCCGAAGATGACCGGCTTGACCAGCCCCTGAAACACATCGCCAAAGACCAGCGATTGGTACGCGGAGTGGAAGTATTGCGAGCCGCCCTGGCCCAGCAGAAATACCGAGATCACGCCGCCGCCCATGATGCCGACCGCGTCGGACAGGATCGCCAGAAAAAAAAGCATGACGATGGTGGCTACGATGCGCGGCATCACCAGCTTGCGGACCGGCTCGGTGCCGCGCGCTCGCATGGCGTCGATCTGCTCGGTGACCACCATGGAGCCGAGCTCGGAAGCCATACCGGAAGCATTGCGGCCCGAAACCATCAACCCTGTCAGCACGGGGCCGAGCTCCTTGATCATCGAAAAGGAAACCAGCTGCCCGGTGATGGCGGTCGCGCCGAACTGCGCGAGCGACGAGGAGGTTTGGAGCGCGAGCACGCCGCCCGTGAAAAAGCCGGTGAGCAGGACGATTGGAATGGAGCCGACGCCGATCGAGTCGGCCTGGGTAAACAGCTCATTCGGTGCGAAGGGCGGGCGCACCAGGGCCAGGGCGGAGCGTCCGCAGAGCAGGGCATAGTCCTGGACGGCGAGGATGGAGCCTTTCGCGAATGTGTTGAGCTTGCTGTCTGCCATCAGGGGAACGGGGCCGTCCTCTTCGATGCTTTAGCATACCCGGTGCGCGCGGGCTTGCTCGGAAGTTCAGGACTCGCGGCCTCGCTTTTTGATCTCAATGGCAAGGCGCTTGATCTTCTGGTTCAGGGTCGAAAGCGGGATGCGGAACTGCTCGGCGGCTTCGGTCTGGTTCCAGCCCGAACGCTCGAGCTTGTCGATGATGATGCGTCGCTCAATGTCCTCCATGATGTCGAACAGTGAGGCGTTGGCCGCGTGTTCAAGGAGCGAGGAGGAGTACGAGCGTCCGGTGAGATGCGAGGGCAGCAGCTCCAGCCCGATGACGGGGCCGGTCGAGAGCACGACGCCGCGCTCCATCACGTTTTCGAGTTCGCGGACGTTTCCCGGCCACTCGTAGTCGACCAGGGCGCGTAGAGCCTCGGGCGAGAGGGTGCGGTCGGCCAGGCCGTTTTCGTCCGAGTAGTAATGAAGGAAGTGGCGCGCGAGCGCGGGAATGTCCTCGCGGCGGGCACGCAGCGGCGGCAGCTCGAAGCGGATGACATCGAGCCGGTAAAACAGGTCTTCGCGGAACTTGCCTTGGCGCACGGCTTCGCGCAGGTCGGCGTTGGTCGCGGTGATGATGCGAACGTCCACCTGAATCTCGTGTGTGCCGCCCAGCTGCATGAAACGACGGTCCTGCAGCACGCGCAGGATTTTGGCTTGGGTGTCGAGCGGCATCGTGCCGATCTCGTCAAGAAACAAGGTGCCGCCGTTCGCGATCTCGAAGAGGCCTTTTTTCGC
>CAXTUV010000017.1:0-1210 GCA_964247445.1 uncultured Acidobacteriaceae bacterium
CCCGCCAAGCTCGCGGCTCGGCCCGCAAACGGTCCTCAACGGAGCGCTCAAAAACATCCGGCGGGATCGGCAGGGCGCTGTTATCCCGAAGAAACCGTTCCGCGTCCTCGCGGCTGGGTTCCGTTTGGGCCAGCATCGAGGCGCGCGCCTCGGGCCGGATGGGCTCCGAACTTAGAGGCGATGGGGTGAGCAGAACCAGCTTTTCAAGCCCTGCCGGGCGCTGCGCGGCAAGCACAGCCGCGATTTTGCCCGTCATGGAATGGCCGGTGAGGATCCAGCGCTTCAGCCCAAGCTGCGCGAGCGTCCGGGCAAACTCCTCGGCCATCGCCTCTACTGTGTATGCTTCCACCTCGCACGCATCGCCGAACCCAGGCGTATCGATCGCAATGACGCGAAACTGCGGCGCGAGCGCAAGTCCCACCTCGATCCACTGGCGGCGCGAAAGGCCGAACATATGCAGCAGAACAAGCGTGGGCAGGTCATCGCGCGAGCCGGGAAGGCGCATCTCGGTGATGGGCAGCATGGTTTCTCCCTGCTGTTTTGATGCAAAACAAAAAGTGCTCGCGGCTGCTGACCGGCACGTGCATGCCCGCTCTGACACACTGGAACCAGATGCGGGCTTCCCTCCTATGTGGAAGCAGAGGAGGGGTCGTTGCCGTTTTGGATAGCCATGCTCTTTGCCGCGCTCGCTGGAATCGGCACCCTGTTTTGCATCTTTGCGCTTTCGGCGGCGGGGGCCTTCGCGCGCGCGTCACGGCGGCTGCCGCCGGATACCGCCGCCCCTCGGCCGGTCTCGATCCTGAAGCCGATCAAGGGGCTTGACCCCGACATGCTCGACGCGCTGCGGACGCATTGCACACAGGAATATTCGACAGAAATCGAAATGCTGATCGGGGTGAAAACCCTCGATGATCCGGCCGTGCCTGCCGTACGGGCGCTCGCGGCGGAGTTCCCGTCGATGCGAATCGAAGTGATCGAAACCCCTCGAAGCCTAGGGACGAACGGAAAAGTCAGCAACTTGCTGCAAATGCTTCCGCATGCGCGCTACCCATACGTGCTGATCTCAGACGCGGATATCGCGGTCGGGCCGCGCTACCTGCGCCGGATCATGGCATCATTCGCGGAGCCGAAAGTGGGTCTGGTCACGGTGGGGTACCGAGGGCGTACGCACCCGCCGCGCAGACCCACGCTCGGCTCGCGTTTGGAAGCG
>CAXTUV010000017.1:1267-11614 GCA_964247445.1 uncultured Acidobacteriaceae bacterium
TGGCGGCATGAAGTTCGGGTTAGGCTCGACCCTGCTGGTGACGCGCGAAGCGCTGCTCGCCTCGGGCGGGCTGGAGGCGCTCGCGGACGTGCTGGCCGACGATCACGACTTGGGCGCGCGCGTCGCGGCGGCGGGCTACACAGTTGTGTTGAGCCCGGAGCCGGTTTCAACCAGCGTGCCCGCTTACAGTTTCGCCGAGTTTTGGGCGCATCAGCTGCGGTGGGCGCGGACGATTCAAGCCGCGCGACCCGGTAGCTACCTGGGCTTGGTCCTGACGTACCCCGTCCCGTGGGCGGTGTTGTACGTGATCGCGGCGGGCGGCTCGCTGCTTTCCTTCGCCGTGCTCTTGCTTGCGGTCGCCGCGCGCATGGCCCTGGCGCTGCGCGTGGGCTGGGGTTTGCTGGGCGACACGCAGGTGCTGCGCGACCTCCTCCTGCTGCCCTTGCGCGACTGCCTGGGGCTGGCGTTGTGGGTGTGGAGCTACGCCGGCGACACGATCGAGTGGCGCGGCGAGCGCTTCCGCATTCGCGGGGGCAGGCTGGTGCGGGCGGGCAAGTAAACTGATACCGGCACACCCATGGCTACGGAACCGCTGATCGAACTCGCGCCGGCACCCGCCGAAACCGGCCTGGGCCCTTCCACCGCGTTGATCTACAACGATTGGTACCCAGCCATGCGCGCGGACCGGCTCGGCGGTAAGCGGATGCAGACTACCCTGCTGCTCGGCATTCCGATGGTGCTGGGCCGCAAGGAGAACGGGAGCCTGTGGGCCATGCGCGACCTGTGCCCGCACCGGGGTATCCCGCTTTCCTGCGGGTGGTTCGACGGGGAAGCCGTAGCCTGCAAATATCATGGATGGAAGTTCGAGGCGGGAACCGGTCAGTGCATGGAGATTCCATCGCTCACGCAGCATGACACGCTGGACCCGCGTAAGGTTTATGCGACCACCTACCCGTGCATCGAGCAGGATGGCTACGCGTGGGTGTACGTGCCCGCTCCAGGCTCCGGCCGCATGCGCTTGGAAGGGCTGCCGGCGGCACCCGAGACGCCCAAGTTCGGAAGGAAATACCGCTCGGCCCACCTCACGGCCGATCTGCCCTGCAACGTCGACCACGGCATTATCGGCCTGATGGACCCGGCGCACGGGCCGTTTGTGCACCAGAGCTGGTGGTGGCGCAAGCAGGGGTCGATCCACGAAAAAGCCAAGCACTTTGAGCCGATCCCCGACGGTTTCCGCATGGCCGCGCACGCGCCGTCCGGCAATTCCGCCCCTTATAAGCTGCTGGGTGTGTACGGCGAGCCCATTTCGACCACCATTGATTTTCAACTGCCAAATCGCCGCTTCGAAACCATTCGATGCGGGTCAAAGTGGTTCAGCAGTTTAACGACTGTGACCCCGACCACTTCGCGTGCTTGCCGCATCGATGTGTATGCGGCTTGGAACATCTTCTATGCCGTACCGGGTGTGCCCGCGCTCGCTAAGTTCTTCGGCAAGCGCTTTGTCGACCAGGACCGGCAAACGATGGTGGAGCAGGCCGAGGGGCTGCGCTACGACCCGAGCTTGATGCTGATCAACGACGCGGACCGGCCGGCGAAGTGGTACTTTGCGCTCAAGCAAGCGCGGCTGGACGGCTCGGGCAGGCACCCGATGAGCGGGCCGGTCACGCTGCGATGGCGGAGTTGAAGCGTCATGCGGGCTGATCGAACACTCGTCTTGCTGCGAGGTATCAACGTCGGCGGGCGTCATCCGGTCCCTATGCCGCGCCTGCGAGTGATCTTCGCCGAGCTCGGCTGCGACCACATCGACACCTACCTTCAAACGGGCAATGTAGTCTGCGCGGCTCACCCGAGCCTGACTGCGGACGCGATTTCATCGGAACTTGCCAAACACTTCGATTTCCCGATTCCCGCGACCTTGCGCACAGCCAAGCAGCTTGGCGAGGCAATCCAAGCCAATCCCTTTTCACAGCCGGAAAGCGAGTCGCTGCACGTTGTGTTTCTTGAGGCACCCCTGCCGGCTGCGGCGCTAAAAATGCTGGAAGCCAAGCCGCTCGGGAAGGAAAGGCTGGCTGCGGTTGGCCGGGAGATCTTTCTGTATCTTCCGCACGGTTTCGGTCGCTCGCGGCTCGCCCTCGCTTCCACGGCAGCGGGTGTGCCGGGCTATCCAACCGTGCGTAATTGGAAGACAGTGCTGGAACTCCAGCGCATGCTCGCGGGTTAGTGCGAGGCGATCAGATCGCGGAGCCTACCTCGATGGCCGCCTCCGCACGATGCTCCCTGACCCGTTCCGCAATCGCCCATTTGAGCGCGTCGATGCCTTCGCCCGTCACCGCGGAAAGCAGGAAGAACGGGAGCCCGCGCCGCTTGGCCATGGCGCGCAGTTTACGAACTTTTTCCGGGTTCGCGGCGTCGGCCTTGGAAGCCACCACCAGTACAGGTTTCTCGTCCAAGCCGCCGCCGAAGGCGTGCAGCTCCTCCAGGATGATCTTGAAGTCCGCAACCGCGTCCGGGCGGCCGCTCGCGTCCGAAACATCAACGAGGTGGGCGAGCACACTGGTGCGCTCGATATGACGTAGGAACTGCACGCCGAGGCCGGCACCGGCGTGCGCGCCCTCGATGAGGCCGGGGATGTCGGCGACCACAAAGCTTTCCTCATGCGGCGCTTCCCCGACCGTGACCACACCAAGGTTGGGCTCGAGCGTGGTGAAGGGGTAGTCGGCGATTTTCGGCTTGGCCGCGGAGATGCGCGCGATCAACGTCGATTTGCCGGCATTGGGATAGCCGACCAGGCCTACATCGGCGAGCAGCTTCAATTCCAAGCGCAGCGCCCGCTCCTCACCTTCAAAACCCGCTTCGTGTTCGCGCGGAGCCTGGTGGGTGGGGGTGGCGAAATGCTGGTTGCCTCGACCACCACGACCGCCACGCGCGACGATCACGCGCTCGTCCGGTGCTTGGAAATCGTGAATCAGCTCGCCGCTCAGGTCGTCGTACACCGTCGTGCCGACCGGCACTTTCAGGACCACATCGGCTCCTTCGCGGCCTGTGCAGTTGGAACCCTCGCCGTGGCGGCCGCGCTCGGCTTTGTGCTCAGGGTTGTAGCGGAAGTGGATGAGGGTGTTGTGCCGCTGGCTGGACTCCATGACCACGTCGCCGCCGCGCCCGCCGTCGCCGCCCGAGGGGCCGCCCTTAGGCACGAACTTCTCGCGGCGAAAAGCCATGCACCCATTACCGCCGTCACCTGCCTTGACGCGAATTCTTGTTTCGTCGATAAACATTTGTCTTATTCCAGTGTATTCTCGGCTCACTTATCCGCTGTTTGTTGTGCTTCTTTGCCGCGCTTCTACCCCTTTTGGGGGAACGCCCGAGCGGTACCGCGCCCCTCAGCCATGCAGCTGGGGCGCTGCCGTCGGAACGTGCGCGCTTTTTCCCGGCTCGTGTTGGATTTGGAGCCCGCGCCTTGTCGAATCGCCGTTTCGTACCCCTTGCTTTCCTTGCTCTGCTTGCCGTTCCGCACACCTGGAGCCCGCTTTACGCGCAGGCCACCGAGCGCGGTGCGATTGAAGGTACGCTGCTCGACCCGCTCGCACGACCCGTGGCGGGCGGTACTCTGACGCTTACGAACACCGACACGGGTGCCGTGCTGCGCGGGAGTTCCGGCGAGGACGGCCTCTTCCAGTTTCCCTCGCTCGCACCCGGTACCTACACGCTCCAGGCGACGGCACCTTCGTTCGCGACCTGGCAGGCGGCAACCGAGGTGACTGTGGGGGCGGTGACCACGGTACGCGCGACCCTGCCGTTGGGGCAGCGTAAGGAGGTTGTGCAAGTCGACGCAGTGGCCCCGGTGCTCGACACGGCGACGCCCGGCGTAAGTATCACATTAGATTCGGGCGCGGTTCACAACCTGCCTACGGCATCACGACGCTGGTCTGATTTCGCTCTGCTGACCCCGTCCGTAACTCCGGATGCCGATGCGAATGGGCTGCTCTCGTTTCGTGGGATCGGCGCGCTGCTGAACAACAACACGGTGGACGGCGCGGATAACAACCAGGCTTTCTTTTCGGAAGAGCGTGGGCGAACAACGATTGCTTACTCCAACTCCGAAGCCGCTGTTGAAGAGTTTCAAGTCAATACGTCCAACTATGGAGCGCAGTATGGGCGGGCTGCCGGCGGCGTAATCAATACAGTTACGCGTTCCGGCACGAACGACTTACATGGTGAGCTGTTCTTCTACGACCGCAACGGCGCCTGGGCTGCCCGCAATGCTTTCGCGTCCTCAACAAGCTTCACAGCGAGTGCGGCAGGCGCTACTGCCGCAAGCACACCTATACAATTGCGCAACACACTGACCCAAGGTGGGGCATCCATAGGCGGCCCGCTGCGCCGCGATAAGTTGTTTGCCTTCTTTGTGTATGACCGCTACCACCGCGACTTCCCTGGAGTAGCGCGCGCGACGAACCCGACAAGGCTGTTTCAAAGCTTGTCCGCAGCCCAGTATCTCACGCTGGCCGGGCGCATTGGAGTATCACCGACGGAAGCGCGGGCGCGCTATAACTCCGTCCTAAGCGGGCTGGCGTCGCTCTTAGGCGATGTACCGAGGACCGCGGACGAAGCTATCTACTTTCCTAAGCTGGACTGGCAGGCGAGCGAGCGAGCCCATGTAACGCTGCAATGGAACCACCTACAGTGGAGGTCGCCGAATGGTGTGCAGACATCTCCGACGGCGACTTACGGCAGCAACTCATTTGGCAACTCGAATACGCGCAACGATACAGCGATCGCACGCCTGGCGTACTTTTTCACCCCAAACTTGTTGAACGAAACCAGTGTGCAGTACGGGCGGGATCTTGAAACCGAGCAGTCCAATGCTCCCGCCCCTTTTGAGACACCGCTTGCGCACAACATCTACGCGCGGCCGGCGCAGGTGGATATCGAAACGTACGGCTTCCGCTTCGGCAATCCACCGGTTCTAAACCGCGCCGCTTACCCGGATGAGCATCGCTACGAAATAACGGATGCGGTCACTGATGTGCGCGGCCGGCATACTCTGAAATTCGGCTTTGGACTGAACTACGTCAATGACTACTCCGATGCCTTATACAACGGAAATGGGACTTACGTCTATGCGAACGTGTTAAACTTTGCGACAGACTATCTCGCGCCTAGTCGGTGCGACTTGTCGACGACCGGCACAGGGTCACTGCCTTGCTACTCCTACTACACACAAAGCTTTGGGCAAACCACCTTTGAGTTCCAATCAGCCGATTACTCCGGGTTTATTTCCGACGAGTGGAAAGCGACGCCCCGACTAACCCTTTCGCTCGGCTTAAGATATGAATACGAACAATTGCCGGATACCAACAAGACCTTGGTGAACCCGGACATCCCGGGAACCGCGAAGCTGCCGCACGACCGCAACAACTATGGCCCGCGTGTCGGGCTTGCCTGGGACCCCGCAGGCCACGGCAGTACCGTTCTGCGCGCCGGCTACGGCATCTACTATGGGCGCATCATCAACTCGACAGCTTTTTCCGCGCTTTCCGCCACCGGCGCGGCCGGGGCGCAGCGGGCTTATTACTTCACCCCGCTCGCCATCGGCGCACCGCCCTTCCCGTTCGTCTTTTCCGGCACGCCCTATCTTTCCGTCGCACCCACCGCTGTTTACTTCGACCCACGTTTTCAAAACCCGCAGATTCATCAGGCGGAGGTGTCGCTCCAGCAAAAGGTAAACCATAACACCACGGTAACCGCATCCGGACTTTATTCGGCAGGGCGTGAACTTCCCAACTACATCGATGCCAATATTGATCTAAACTCGGCACAGACTTTGACGTACGACGTAATCGACCCGCAGCACCAAGGGCCGCTGCCCTCCACTTATACAACGCGCTTCTACACTGCCCGGCTCAATCCAAGTTACAGCCAGATCACCCGTATCTTCTCTGAAACAAACTCAAGGTACGAAGCCGGCGTACTTCGGGTGGATCACAACCTCACCGGCGCGCTTGACCTCCACGGCTCCTTCACCTTTGCGCACGCCATCGATTGGAATCAGAACGCAACCGCGTTTACCGACACCGATGATGTTCTGGACCCGGCGAATCTACAACTGGAGTACGGGAACTCGAATTTTGACATCCGCCGCAGGCTGACCGGCGGCATGCTGCTGCGGACGCCGTGGCGCGTTCATGGGCTGCTCGGCGCGGCTGCGAACGGCTGGGAGCTTGCTCCGACAGCCGAGCTGCGCGACGGGCTGCCGTACTCGCTCCAAACCTCGGGTTCCGTCCCAGCGATCCGCACCCTTAATGCTGTTAATCAAAGAATAACGTTGGGCGGCCTGGGCGCTTCCGTCAACGGTTCGGGCGGAGCGACCCGCATCGTCGAGGCCGGCCGCAACACTTTCCACTACCCCGGCGTGGTGAACACAAATCTACGTATCTCGAAAACAACCGAGATTGCTCCGCGAGTGCGCTTGGAGTTATTGGGCGAGAGCTTCAATCTGCTCAACCACCAGAACATCACTTCCATCGACACCACCGGATACTCAATCAGCAACTCCTCCGCCTTGAACGAGCCGCCGAAGCTTACCTGGCAAACCGGGCAATTCGGCGCGCCGCTCAACGGCAACAACACGAACCTGTACAGTGACCGGCTGGTGCAGATCGCGGCGCGGCTGCGCTTTTGACTTGTCTTTGCTTATGCCTAAGCCGCGCTTGCTAAGTCAAGCGCGGCCGCCGGCCGCGCTGCATCGTGCCGCAAACCTCCGTAACATCCCCTTCACAACCGTGTGGCAAGCTCCCTAGTATCCGCCCTCGCGCGATCCGGCCCTTTGTGGTTTTCGCGTGCCGAGGCGGTCGAGCCCATGATGGGCCGCAGCATCCTCAAGGAGTGCCATCGCATGTCGCATCGTCATTACCCGGTCCTCAGCGCACTCGCGCTCGCCGCTGTTTCCGCCTCATCCGGGCCCGCACAAACAGCTGTCGACGGCGCGATCGGCGGCACTGTCTCGGACACAAGCGGCGCGGTTCTCGGCCATGCCCAAGTTGCGGTTCACAGCAACGCGACCGGTGCCGACAAAACGACCGTCACTGATGACTCAGGTTCTTTCTTGGTACCGCATCTCGGTTCCGGCGCGTATACCGTCACCATCACGCAACCCGGCTTTGAAACGTACACCTCGCAAAACGTCACAGTCCAAGTCGGCCTGACGACCAACCTACCCGCGCAACTTGCAGCCGGTTCGGAGACGCAAACGGTCGAGGTTTCGGGCGCGACGCCGGTCCTGAACACGACCAACAATGACTTCACATCTGAGATCGGGCAAAAGGTGCTCGAAGACTTGCCGGTCAACAACTATCGCTGGAGTTCCTACGCGCTTCTCACCCCCGGTGTTGTTTCCGACTCCAACGGCTTCGGCCTGCTTAGTTTTCGAGGTCAGTCAACGCTGCTGAACAACATTGCCTTCGACGGTGCCGACGATAACCAGAAGTTCTTCTCAGAAGAGCGCGGGCGCACCCGAGCCGGGTACTCGAGCGATAAGTGGGTGGTGGATGAATTTCAGGTCAACACCTCAAATTACTCAACCGAATACGGCCGAGCCGCAGGCGGGGTGGTCAATGCCGTGTCGAAATCCGGCACCAACCAGTTTCATGGCGAGGGCTACTTCTTTTACCGCGATTCCAATTGGAGCGCCTTCAACGACTTCACTAACCTTTCAACTTCCAATGGAGCAGGCGGGTTCACCACTGTTCCGTATAAGACACCCGAGGTGCGGAGGCAGTACGGCTTCGAGGTCGGCGGCCCATTACTCAAGGACAAGTTGTTCTTCCTTGTCGCCGCCGACAAGTTTTCGCATGGCTTTCCCGGTGTATCCGTCCCCAGCAATCCAGCCATCTTCTACGGTACGCCGACCGCTGCTCAGTTCCAGGCACTTGCGACCGCGCTCCGGGTCACTCCCGCCCAAGCTACGACGGACTACAACAATGCGATTGCCGGCTTAAATTCGATACTTGGGGTCACTCCTCGCTTCGGCGACCAAACTATCTACTTTCCCAAGCTCGACTGGCAGGTCAACGCGAAGAACCATGTCTCCGGTGAGTACAACCGGCTGAACTGGACTTCGCCTGCGGGCATCCAAACCGCGCCGGGCGGTGTAAATTATGGCGTCCGCTCTTACGGTAATGATGATGTCCGCGTGAACTGGGGTATCGCCAAGCTCGATACCTTATTCAGCCCGCGGCTTTCCAACGAAGTCCGCTACCAGTATGGCCGCGACTTCGAGTTTGAATTCAATCAGCAGCCCACCGCATATGAGCAAAGCACGTTGCTGCAAACACCTGCCGGCTACGCCAACCCTTTCAACGGCATCCCGCCAAACGTCAACATTCAAAATGCTTTCCAGTTCGGAACGGCGACGTTTCTGAACCGGCCGGCATACCCTGACGAGCGCGCCTGGCAGGCGACGGATACCGTGCAGTACGTCCACGGGAATCATTCGATCAAGTTCGGTGCCGATTTTGTCCACACCTATGATTTGAGCGAGAATTTAACTTCGGCGTTCGGCGGCTATACATACGGCGGCGGCGGTAATGCCGGGTTGCTCGCCTATATTGAAGACTTCTACCTTTCGCAAAATCCGGCTACCGCGTCGCAGGCCAACCACTATACTAATTACAGCCAAGGCTTCGGTACTTTGGGGTTTCAGTTCACCACGATCGATTACGCGGGCTTCGCGCAAGATGAATGGAAGGTGTCTCCGCGGCTTTCCCTTACGTATGGACTGCGCTACGAGTATGAACAGCTGCCGAAGCCGCAGCTGCCCAACAACTTGAACCCTAATCCGCTTATTTCCTTAAGCCAAACCGCCAACCTGCCTGATAACCGCACCAACATCGCGCCTCGCGTCGGCTTCGCGTTTCAACCCTCGCAGGACGGCAAGACTTCCATTCGCGGCGGCTATGGCGTGTTCTATGCAAGGCTGATTAACTCAACCATTTACAACGCGATCGCTCAAACGGGCGTACTGTCCACCGGGGCCAACAACACGCCTCGCGCGCAGCTTCAGTTCAGCTTCACACCCACCACGCCGGGGGCTCCAGTGTTTCCGAATGTCATCCCAACCGCGGGTGCAGCGGGAACCCCGCCTGCCGCCATCTATTTTGATCGGAACTTCAAGCTGCCCCAAGTGCAGCAGTTTGATCTCGCTGTTGAACACCAGTTCTCCACCAACACAGTTGTAAGCGTGTCTTATCTCGCTGCACTCGGCCGCCGTTTGCCGGACTTCGTAGATCAAAATTTACTCGGCAATGTACAAAGCCTTACTTACACGGTTGTCGACCCGACCGGGCGCGGGCCGCTGCGCAACGGCGCACGTTACCAAACACCCTTTTATGCCCGCTCCGCCACGCAAACCATCGCGCTTCCCAACGGCGTTCGCGCGGGAAACTTCCGCGGCAATCCGTACTATGGCTCGCTGACGAATATCTTCTCGGGCGTGAACTCAGATTACGAAGGCGGCGTGGTGCAGGTGAGCCAGCGACTGACGCATGGTGTGACTTTCAATGCCAACTACACCTTCTCACACGCGCTTGACTACGGCGAAAATAACACTACCTTCACTAACACCAGCAACCAGTATGACCCGGCCAACCTGCGCGCGGATTATGGAAATTCAAACCAGAATGTGCCGCACCGGTTGGTGCTTTACGGCATCTACAACACTCCCATTCACTTTCACGGCGTGCTCGGCTATGCGCTCAATGATTATGAGATTGCCCCGGATTATCAAATCCAGAGCGGCCTGCCTTACTCGGCTGGGACGACCGGCAGTACGACGAACCTCGTCAGCGACTCCGGCGCGACCGTTACCGGCATCAGCACATCGCTCAACGGGACTGACGGCCCGGCCCGCATTCCATTTGTAGCCCGCAACTATGCCCAGTTCCCGCGTACCCAGGTGGTCGACCTGCGGCTTTCCAAGCGCTTTCAGGTGCACGAGGGCTACACGCTTGAAGTGTTGGGTGAAGGCTTTAACCTGGCAAACCATCAAAACGTGACGGCGCTGAACACCACTGCTTACACGATCGGCTCGACGCCGGGTACGGGCAACACCCTTACTTTCAATACGCAAGGCGGTGCAGGAGGTACGCCCGTTACCCCTGCATACCAGTTCGTGACTAACTCAAACAGCAATGGATTCACCTACACCCCGCGCCAACTGCAGCTCTCGGCCAGGTTTCAGTTTTAAGCTCTGCCGGCTTCGCCCGATAGAATGGAGCCATGCACTATGACGTAGCACTCATCGGCGCAGGGCATGCCGGGTGCGAGGCCGCCGTGGCCTCGGCCCGCATG
>CAXTUV010000017.1:11624-15967 GCA_964247445.1 uncultured Acidobacteriaceae bacterium
CTGCGCACGGCCTTGCTCACGCTTTCGGCTGAAAAGATCGCGCAGATGAGCTGCAATCCGGCCATCGGCGGCGTTGCCAAGGGCCACCTTGTCCGCGAAATCGACGCGCTCGGCGGCGTGATGGGCGAGGTAGCGGACGCGGTCGGCATTCAGTTCCGCCTCCTGAACACCTCACGCGGGCCGGCGGTGTGGAGCCCTCGCGCGCAGTGCGATAAAGCCCTGTACCGCGACGCGATGCGCCGGGTGCTCGCGCGCGAGCCGAACCTGGAGATCGTGGAGGCTGAAGCTGCGGGATTCCTTTTCAAGGGCGACCGTCTAACTGGACTTACCCTCCGCGACGGCCGTGAGCTGCGGGCGCTTGCAACCGTCATCACGACCGGCACGTTCCTCAACGGCCTGATTCACTGCGGGGAGAAGCAGACGCAAGCAGGCCGCGCGGGTGAGCCGGCTTCCGTGCTGCTGGGCGAGTCGCTCAAGAAGCTGGGCCTACGCTCAACGCGGCTGAAGACCGGCACACCGCCCCGGCTCGACGGCCGCACCATCCCATGGGAGCGGTTTGAAGAGCAGCCCGGCGACGCTGTGCCGACCCCGTTTTCGCTTCGGACCCGGACGCTCGCCCTGCCGCAAGTCTCCTGCTATATCGCGCATACCACGCCGGAAACCCTCGAAATCATTCGCCGCAACGTCCACCGCTCTCCCATGTATTCAGGTGCGATCGAGGCCATCGGGCCGCGCTACTGCCCGTCCATCGAGGACAAAGTCGTGCGTTTTCCCGACAAGGAAGGCCACCAGTTCTTTCTCGAACCCGAGGGGCTCACGACCGATGAGGTGTACATCAACGGCCTTTCCACGTCTCTACCTGAGGAAGTCCAGCGCGAAATCCTCGCGTCCATCCCAGGGCTTGAACACACAACCATGTTGCGGCCCGGCTATGCGATTGAGTACGACTCAATCGATCCGACCGAGCTTGACCGCTCGCTGCGCGTGAAGCGGTTCGAGGGGCTGTACCTGGCGGGGCAGATCAACGGGACTTCAGGCTACGAGGAAGCCGCCGCGCAGGGCCTGATGGCGGGCGTGAACGCGGCGCTCGCGGCACGAGCATTAAAGAGCGGCAGCCCTCGCGAGACCTTTACGCTCGACCGCACCGAGGCATACATCGCGATCCTGATCGACGACCTGATCTCCAAGGGCACGAACGAACCCTACCGGATGTTCACCTCGCGGGCGGAGTTTCGCCTGCATTTACGCATCGACAATGCCGACCGGCGCTTGATGCTGCACGGGAGGCGGCTGGGCTTGGTTTCAGACAAGGACTGGGCCGCTTACGAAGCCCGCCAGGCGCGCGCGGCTGCCCTTCACACACTGCTCGCGACCAAACGCCCTGACCCCGCGGCTTGGGCTGCGCTGCTGCCGCAGATCTTAGGCGCGAGCGAACCCGCGCCGAACCTGCCGACGCTCGCGAACACCAAGTTTCTCGCGTTTGCCGACCTGCTGCGACGGCCGGAGATTACGCTGGATGGGGTGTGGCCCGTGCTCGCCCCGGTGCTCACCGACCCGGTGTATGCCCCGTGGCTCACGGCGCACACGCCTGTCGAGCTTGGGCAGCGCCGCGTGGAGCTGAAGGCGGTCGAAACAGAAGTAAAGTACGCGGGCTACCTAGACCAGCAGCGCCGCTCGATTGAAAAGCTCCGCGCGGCGGAAGGCCGTGCGATTCCTGAAGGTTTTCAGTATCTCGGCGTTTCCGGATTGAGCAAAGAATTGCAGGAAAAGCTTGATCGCGTGCGCCCTTCGACCATTGGGCAAGCGAGCCGCATCCCCGGTGTCACGCCAGCCGCGCTGACGATTCTCAGTGTGCTGGTCGCGCAAAGAGTGGCTTAGATACCCATGCCGTACTCGGCCCCGATGGGGTCGCCGGCGTTGGAGAAGAAGTCAGACGGGGTGCGTCGGCGGAAGCGATAGCGAAACCGAAGCTCGCGTCCGACGGCGAAGCCGAGCGCCACCGCACCGAGCGCGAGCGCAGCCAGGCTTGCGGCCCGCAACGGGGTCAGCAATCCACTTCCCTCATCGTCGTCCAGCAGCTCGTCCTCCGCAGGGCTGTGCAGGTTCAGCAGGGTCATGGGGCGATAATAGCGCAGCGTTCCCAGCATATGCATAGCAGTTTGATGAAGATACGGTACGGAGGTCACATCTCCGAATCGATGCCGCCGTGGAACAGCTTCCGTTTGGTTTAAGCTCCGCAGCGCTTCCTTAGCGGGCATGTGGAGCTGTGCCGTTGCGTGCCTTTCGAAGCCGCTTCAGCGGGTAGATGATCAGGCCTTAATCATAGAGAAAAGATGGTATAAGTCGTAGAGAGTTGTTCAACTTGTAGGAGGATGTTCGTGTTTTACGAGATCAAGGCGGGTGGTATTGCGAGGCGCGGCGCGACGGCGAGCCTTCTGGCGGCAGCAGGTTTCGCTCTTTCCTCTGCTTCGGCTCAGGTATCGGCCGGCATCTCCGGCACGATCAGCGACCCAGCGGGCGCGGCGGTTTCCGGCGTGACTGTGACCGCCCGCAGCGTGGAGCTTGGCCTTGAGCGCAGCGCGACCACCGACGCGGGCGGCCGCTATGAGCTGCGGTCACTGCCCATCGGCAGCTATCGAATCACGGTTATGCGAACAGGCTTCCGGCAGGAGGTCCGCGACGGCATCCGTTTGGTCGTCGGCCAAGATGCCGTCATCCCGATCCAATTACAGGTAGGCGCGGTGAGCGAACAGGTCACTGTGCGCGAGGACACGCCTGTGCTCAACGCATCCACCTCCGACATCTCCGGCCTGGTGGGAGCCGAGCAGGTGAAAGATCTGCCTCTAAACGGCCGCAGCTTCGACCTGCTCACGACGCTCAACCCCGGCGTGGTCAACTATACCTCGCAGAAAACCGGCGGCACGGGCGTGTCCAACTCCACCGCGGCCAACAACTTCGCGGTTTCCGGTCAGCGCCCGCAACAGAATATCTTTCTGCTGAACGGGGTGGAGTTCTCGGGCGCCGCCGAAAACAACTTCCAGCCGGGCGGCGTCAGCGGCGAGCTGCTGGGCGTTGACGCGGTACGCGAATTCAACATCCTGCGCGATAACTACGACGTGGAGTACGGGAAGCGTCCGGGCGCGCAGGTGGTCATCGCGACGCAAAACGGCAGCAACCAACTCCATGGCTCCGCGTATGAGTTTCTGCGCAACAACGCGCTGGACGCACCCAACTACTTCGACCCAGGCTCCGCGCCCGGCTTCCAACGCAACCAGTTCGGCGGCTCGCTCGGCGGCCCCTTGCAGCGGGACAAGACTTTCGCGTTCGGCAACTTTGAAGGTCTCACCCAGCACCTGCGTCAGACCGGCGTGGATCTGGTGCCGGATACGAACGCCCGGAACGGCTTTCTGCCCTGCAACATCACAATCGGCTTCACGACGCCCTGCCCGGCCTCGGGGCTTCGGCAGGTCGGCGTGTCCACGCTCATTAATGCATGGCCCACACCGACCCCGGGTGCGCCCGACTTCGGCGGCATCTCGGAGGCCTTCAACACCCCGCTCCAAACCATCCGCGACGACTTCGGCACAGCGCGCGTGGACCGGGTGTTCTCCCCTAAGGATTCGGGCTATGCGGTGTACACCATCGATGACAGCGCCGACGACACGCCGACGAGCACCAATGCCTATCAGGCTGACGTCACCAGCCTGCGCGAGCAGGTCGCAAGCCTGACCGAAACGCACGTCTTCTCGCCCACCCTGCTCAATCAGGCGACGTTCGGCTATTCGCGCGCCTCGTATTTTTTCACCGGTGAGCCCACGCCGGGCACGCCGGCTGCGGCGCTGCCCAGCTTTCTCGCGGGCAGGCGGCTCGGCGCGATCGTAGTGGGCGGCAGCGCCGCGTCCAACCCAGCCGCGCAGCTTGGGCTGGCCGGCAGCAACAACGGCAGCAACCTGGACGTCAACCGCAACCTGTACACCTACCAGGACCGGGTCTCGATCACCAAGGGCCGCCACCAACTCAGTTTCGGCGCGTGGGCGCAGCAGTTCCAGTCGAACGAAACCCTGGCGTTGAGTCAGTTCGGCCAAGCTACGTTCACCAGCCTGCAAACCCTTCTGCAAGGCACCGTGGCTACGTTTTTATACGATCCCGCGCCGACCGAGCTGAACTGGCGCGCGCTCTTTGGGGCCTGGTATGCGCAGGACACCATCCGCCTGCGCCGTGACCTGACCGCGACCCTCGGCTTCCGGGCTGAGTCGAGCACCGGCTGGAACGAAGCGCACGGCCGCGCCGCGACCTACACCTACCCGAACGGCGTGATCTCCACCCAGCCCAACATCTCGGAC
>CAXTUV010000018.1:0-15949 GCA_964247445.1 uncultured Acidobacteriaceae bacterium
GGGCTGGCCGACCTGCGGACCAAGTACGCCGGGCAGGGCTTTGAGGTTCTGGGTGTATCCGCTGACGATCTGAGCGCCGGGGCGAAGGCAGCGGGGCAGAAGGCGGAAATCGCCTCGACCGCGGCGAAATACCACGCCAACTATCCCGTACTGGTCGGCGGAGGCGCGATCACTGACAGCTACGGCGGCATCGACGTGCTGCCGCAATCTTTCTACATCGATAAAACCGGCAAGATTGTCGCGGTGCTGACCGGCGCGGGCTCCAAAAACGAGGCCGAGGCGGACGTGAAGAAAGCGATTGGCAGTGGGGTTTGAGCTGTTCTTGCTCTTGGCGCAAGCGCTGCCCTGGCAGACCGCCGCGGCGGAATCTGTGCGCTTTGAAGGACCGGCGCAGGTAAAGCTGGCGCGCGGTCGGGCAGAAACAGTTGAGCTGCGCTTTCACATCCGCGACGGCTTGCACATCAACTCGCACACTCCGCGCGATAAAAGTCTGATTCGGACCGAGCTGGTCGTGGCGGAGCCCGAGGGGCTCGATGTGCAAGCGGTCAGTTTTCCGCCCGGCGAGGCGTTCGCCTCTAAAGCGTTCCCGAGCGAAAAGCTGGACGTGTACACGGGTGAGTTGGTGCTGCACGCGCGGCTGCTGGCAGTCTCGTCCGGGAGAAAAGACCTGACCGGTGTTCTCCGTTATCAGGCGTGTGACGCGGACACTTGCTTCCCGCCGAAGCAAGCGGAAGTGCTCCTCGAAATCACTACGCGCCAGGGCCGATAGTGCGGGGGCAGTAAGTCCGCATGTTGATTCAGGATGAGCGGCCAATGTACCGGTGCAGGTCAGACCATTCCAGCGAGAACACAGGTTCACGATTTTGGTCTTTTAAAAACCTTTGCGGCGCCGGAGGTCGTGGAGACAATCTCCACTAACCGGACCCAGCATGCACCCGCTGAACTGGCTTCGGCGCACGTGAACGAGGACGTGGCAGTCATCGCGAAGATTTCGGAAACTCTTGCCCCGATTCAGCCATGATCCAAAAATCGCCGGCGCGAAGCCTTCATGAAGACAACTGTCTGCATTGCACTTGAAGAGGTTGCGGCGAGCCGCTGTTTTCGCATTGCATGAACATCAGCTCATGTCGTTTTCGGGCGGGTGAACAATGTGTATAACTTTGACACGCAATTTTGAGCAAAGACTGAGCGGCGGAACCATCCCAGCAGGTATTTGGAGGATCCTCCCAGTGCGCCGCTTGCTTGCCATCCCCATTCTCTGCTCACCATTTTCGTCTTTGTGCCTCGCCGCCGGAGCGCCCGTCGCGAACACGCTTGCCACGCTTCCCGTACCCTCCAGCCTTGCCGGCATCCAGTTTGAGCCCGCGAACCCGTGGGTCAGCGCCGGCAACGGCACGTCCAATGATCACTGGGCGCAGGGCGAGTTCATCCTGAACCCGTACACCCTGCCGTATGCCGCCGAGCGCTGGGTGTTCACCGCGAACGGCGAAGTGCAGGGCACCCCGACAGTGGAGAATGGCAGGGTGTACGTGGCTGATGCGGGCGGTACGGTATCGCAGCTGGATGCGACAACCGGCCAAGCGATCTGGCAGGCAATTCTGCCGATCATCTCCGGCGATCCCCTGGCTTACTCACGCAACAGCCCCGCCATCGCACCTAACACCGTCATTGTCGGCGACCAAGACTCAGCCACGGTGTACGCGCTCTCGAAGACCGACGGCAGCCTGGTATGGAAGACAGTGCTCGATACTTCGCAAGGTGCCATCGTGACCTCGTCGCCGATTGTGGTGAACGGCTTGATCATCGTGGGCGCGGCGTCGAACCAGGAAGAGCTCGCTTCCCAAATCGCCGATTTTGTTCCCACCTTCCGCGGTTCAGTAGCGGCGCTTGATGTCAATATCGGGCGCATCGTGTGGCAAACCTATACGGTGCCTACCGGCTATACCGGCGGAGGCGTTTGGGCCAGCAATCTTGCGGTGGACACCGCACGTTCCGCAGTGTACGTGTCCACCGGCGACAACTACTCGGTTCCACCGGCGGTGCTGGCTTGCCAAAAGGCGGCGACGTCGGGACCCCAAGAGGCTGCGTGCCTGTCGCCGGCCGACCACATCGACTCCATTCTTTCAGTCAACATGAACACGGGTGCGGTGAACTGGGCCAACCGCTTCACCAACGGCGATACGTGGACGACCTCGTGCGAAACCTACCGGACAACGCCTGCCGCGACGCCATGCCCGAATACGGCCAGCCTTGATACGGACTTCGGCGCGGGTGCCAACCTGTTCACGATCACCAGCAACGGCGCGCAGGTCGACGTAGTAGGCGCGGGGCAGAAGAGCGGCACTTACTATGCGATGAACCGCGACACGGGCGCGATGATCTGGGCGACCAACGCCGGGCCGGACGGTGTGATCGGCGGCATCCAGTGGGGTACGGCCACCGACGACCAGCGCATTTACTTCGCCGAGGCCAACTCAGGCTATGTGTCCACGACCCTCCAGTCCGGCGTGACGACCACGGGCGGCTTTTGGGCGGCTTTGGACAAGAACACGGGAAGGATTCTTTGGCAAACGCCGACGTTCACACCCGCTGTCCAAGGCGCGGGCAGCCGCATTCCCCCTCCGCCGGCTTCGGGCTCCTTGGCAACGACGGGCGGCTCGGTTTCGGTCGCGGCAGGCGTAGTTTACGGCGAGGATAACTTCGGCGAGTTTGTGGCGCTGAACGCGGTGACCGGCCAGGTGCTGCGTTCCTTTAGCTCGGGCGGCGCGGGCATCTCCGCCCCGGCTATCGTGGACGGGGTACTGTACTGGGCTTCCGGCTACGGCTCCAACGGCCCGACGAATAACCAGGTGTACGCGTTCTGGGTCGGGGTCCAATAGCGGGATCGATTTAGAGACAGCCCCCGGCGTCGCAGCCGGGGGCTTCTACCGCATCCCACGAATATGAGCAAAGAAGCGAACATTCAAGCGCAGATGCGGTTCGGCGAGGCGATCAACTCAGGCAACCTAGAAGCGATGCGGGAGCTGGTTTCGCCTTCGGTGGTGGAGCACGACCCGGGGCCAAAGCAAGGACAGGGAGCCCAGGGGTACATCGACCTGTTCGCGGAGATGCGGTCGGCCTTTCCGGATTTGAAAGCCACGCCCGAGCACATCACCGCCGACGATGACACAGTGGCCCTGGCCTACACAATGACCGGGACGCACCGGGGTACCTTTCTAGGCGTGCCCCCGACGAATAAGGAAATTAAGGCGCGCGGGGTGCAGATTGCGCGCTTCACAGATGGGAAGATGGTCGAGCGTTGGGGTTCGTCGGACCAGCTGAGCATCCTGAACCAGCTCGGGATCGAGCCGCAAAAGGTCGGCCTGCTGGAGAAGATGGGCTTGAAGTAAGCAGGGCCTAGCTTTTACGGCTGGGGGCCAGCTTTTTTTGGTGATCCAGAAACCGCCGCATACGGTCGAGCGAGCGAGCCTTGGTGAAGACGAGCAGGCTTTCAATCAGCGGCGGGGACTGCGCGCTGCCGGTCAAGATGGCGCGCAGCAGCATAAAATTTTCTTTGACCAACCAGCCTTTTGCTTCGCCGAGTGCGCGCAGAGCTTGGTCAATGCCGTCGTGCTCCCAAGGGACAGCTTCAAGCGCGGCGACTTGCTCGGACGCGAAAGCGAGCGTCTCCTCGACTGTTCGTTTCTTCGGGAGCCACACCGGCTCGGGCGGCAATACGTGGTCCTTGAAGAAGAAATCACTAAGGTCGCCGAAGCCGCCCAGGGTTTCAATGCGGGTCTGCACAAGCGGCGCGATTGCCTGCAGGTAGGCGTCAGAAAAAACAGTCTGGCGCAGGCGGGCGTAGAATTCCGAGGGCGCGAGCTTGCGAATGTACTCACCATTCATCCAGCGCAGCTTGGCCAGGTCGAAGACCGGGCCGCCGAGCGAGATGCGGCTGAAGTCGTAACGCTCACGCATATCCGCAAGCGTGAATAAATCCGACTCCTTCATGTTGAGTGATTGCGATACGATCTCGGCCTCGGTCGGCTGCGCCATGCCGCCACCCATCAGGCCTAGGAAGTTGAGCATGGCCTCGGGCAGGAAGCCGGAATCACGGTAATAGTTGAGGCTCACCGGGTTCTTGCGCTTGGAGATTTTGCTCTTGTCGGTGTTGCGCAGCAGGGGCATGTGCCAGAACCGGGGCTGCTCCCACCCAAACGCCTCGTAAAGCAGAACATGCTTCGGGGTCGAGCTGATCCACTCCTCCGCGCGAATCACGTCGGTGATGCCCATCAGGTGGTCGTCCACGACATTGGCAAGGTGGTAGGTCGGGAAGCCGTCGGACTTAAGCAGCACTTGGTCGTCGACATTGGCGTGGTCGAAGGTGATCGCGCCCCGCAGTTCATCGCGAAACGTCGTCGCCCCCTCGTGCGGCACTTTCAACCGCACCGTATAGGGCTTGCCGGCGGCGAGTTCGGCTTCGACCTCAGCCGGCGTGAGCGAACGGGAGCGTCCTCGATATTTGGGCGGCTGCTTCGCGGCCATTTGCGCTTTCCGCTCCGCTTCTAGCTCTTCCGCAGTCTCAAACGCACGGTACGCATGGCCGGAAACGAGGAGCTTGTCCGCGTACTCGCGATAAATCTCCGTGCGCTCCGATTGGCGATAGGGTCCGACCGGGCCGCCCACGTCCGGGCCTTCATCCCAGGCAAGCCCCAGCGCGCGGAGCGAGTCGAAGATCATCCGCTCCGAGGTGGGAACATAGCGGGTGCGGTCGGTGTCCTCAATGCGAAGGATGAACTTGCCACCGCGTTGAGCGGCGAACAGATAGTTGAGCAGGGCAATGTAAGCGGTGCCGACGTGCGGGTCGCCGGTGGGGGATGGGGCGATGCGGACGCGGGGTGCGGTGATCTCCAGCATTCTGAACTAAGGGTAAACCTACTGTATCGGCAGGCCTTGAAGCGTTTGCAGCCGCCCGACCGGATACACCCCAACCCGGTTGGCCGTGTAATACGGGGAGTGGTCGTAGAAGAAGGCGAGGCGCGCTGCGGGGCTGGCCGCGAATTTTGCATCGGCCTGCACTTTGGAGTCAAACTCCGCCTTGAGCAGGGGGTTGTTCGTGAGCATCTCCCGCGCCAGCTTTTCAACGACATACGGCTCACCGTACTCGCGCTGCTCAAAGATCGGGTCGAAAAAACCCCAGGCTAGAGCGGAGTCGGGCGCGGCAGGCTCCAGCCAGTGCACGGCCATCTTACTCAGGCGGTTGTCGAGCCGCACCACTACCGAGCCCGCTGGGTAGGTCGCGGTTTGCTGCGAAAGCGTGCAGCCGCCAAAGTGCCCTGCCTCGGGCGGCGCGGCTTCCCCCGCGAACAGCGGATGGCGGCCCTCAAACGGCGGCCGCTGCCACACGTTGTTGCTACATTGATACTGCTCCACGGAGCCGGTCCAGGCTTGGGTGAGCTGCTCCATCGGCACGCCGTGTGTCCGGAGCACATTGATGATCGAAGTCCACTGCGCGGGAATGATGTAAGCCGCGGGCGGGGTAGCGGTGCTGACGGCCACGACGCCGGTTTGCGCTTGCAGCATGAAGTCGCGCGGGGTGTGCGAGTACGTCACCATCTGCGCGCCGGAGATAGTGCTCTGGCTCAAGGTGTAGTCGTAGCCGTGAAGTAGAAATGGGCTGGTGTCGCCGTTCGGCGCATAGGCAAGGCCGAGCGGCTTTCCGGCGACTTGCGCTGCATGGGCGTCGGCTTGAGCGTTCATGGCGAGCAGCTTGTCCGCATCCCGGTTCAGGATCATGAGCAAGGCTTCGAGGAGGATCGTGTTGCCGGTGACGCGCGTCCGGTAGCTTTTGAGCATGTGCATTTCCACCAGCATGCACGGCCTGTTTTCTAACAGGATTGACCCGCAGGAATAGCGCGGCGGGTCGGCGAAATAGCCCAAGCCTTTCGACGGATCGTTTTCATCCGCAAGCTGGATGTAGGTGGGCGAGGCGAGGTGGCCGGGCGCTTTGTCGACCGCGCTTTGGAGCTCCGGCGTGACAGTGTTTCCTAAATATCCGGCAAGGCCCGGGTCCACATCGGGGCCGTGGTCGATCGAGTAGGTCACGTCGTAGCGAAAGTCCGCGCCGTCGGTGACATGGTCGTCGACAAAGAAGTCCGGCAGCCAACGTTCGTACATCGGCCAAAAGGCCTGCGTTTCGGGCGCTTGCGCTTTCAGGTAATCGCGGTTCAGGTTCAGGTTGGTGCCGTTGCCGCGCCAGCCGGTCAGCTCCGGGCCGTTCTGGTTGATGCGGTTGAACCGGCCCAGCCGGGCGAACCCATCGGCGTTGTAGACCGGGATGAACACAAACACGGCGCGGTCGAGCAGGGCGGCTTGCGTCTTGGTAATGACCATGTCGCGCAGCAGCGCCATGGAGGCGTCCTTGCCGTCCATCTCGCCCGCGTGAATCGCGTTTTCTACCAGCAAGATAGGCCGGTGCGCTTGGTGCAGAATTTGGGGGTCGAACACGCCGTCGCGGGAAGCGATGACCAAATCAAGCTCGCGCCCCTCACCGGTCTTGCCGAACGGCTCGATCCGCACCTCGCCCGGCGCGGCGGCTTGAACGCGCCGCAGGTAAGTCATGGTCGCGTCGTAATCCGGGGTGGTGCGGTAGTCGGAGACTTCGGCCGGGGTGCGCCAATCTTGTTGGGCTTGGGCTGCGAGAGGGAGCATGGCAAGGAAGAAAAGCAGGCGGGCTGACATGGCGCGAGTGTATCGCGGCGGCTTCAGCACACCTGCTTTTCGACCGCTGCCGTGCTGCCGATAGGCGAAGTCATTCCTTACGCTCCCGCCATTCACCTTACGAAGCCGACTGCGGATGGCGCGTTATTGACTCTTGCCCCGTGCTGCCGGCAAGCACCAGCGGGCTTAGAAAGCGGCGTATGCGATCCGTATTACGCTCAAACAGTAAGTAGAACAGATAGGAATACGCATAGGTTGCGCCGAAAACTAAGGCGGCGAGAGCGAAATGGAATGGGTCCTTAGCCCAGGGCCGCCAAGGGCGAATAAGCAGGCCGATGGCAAACGTTAGGAATGGTAGGTGAGTGAGGTACAAGGTATAGGAAAAGCCGGCCAGCCGTGTGGAAGCCCGCTGGTAGGCGAGATTGCCCACGGGTTGGCGCCGATGAGCAATTGCATACAGAAGGAGTGAAAAGCTGAACCCGAGCAGCAGATCTGCGGCCGTTTGTGGGAGAGGATGCACCCTGAGCAGCCAGTTGATGCCGAGAAATTGAGCCAGGCAGACGGCAGCCGAGGCGGTTTGGAACCGTGGGCTCAAGACGAGGGGCAGGATAGAAACGAGAAACCCGAGCAGCCACACGGCAAAGGATGCAGCAAGACCCGGGCCGATAATCCGCAGGATCAGCAGTGTCAACGCAAGATAAAAGAGCCGCCGCCAAGCGTTCCGGTCTACGATTGCGAGCAGCAGCGGAGGAAAGAGGAGGTAGTACCAAAACTCATTTGCGAGGCTCCAAAGCGCGGCGTTGGTGCCGTAGTTTCCGGTGCGGAACTGAAGAAACATAGCGTTTGCGGCCAGCATTCTAAGGGTGGAGTGCGCGGACAGGCTGCTTAGAAGAAAGGGTTGCCCTGCCGGGCTCGAATACAGATACCGGCCATGCGCAAGAAATTGCATGCCTAAATGATCGAGCAAGCCTCCCACGGCCAGAGCCGGTAGTAGCACGGCCCATAAGCGCGTCAAGCGCTGGAGCAGGTATTTGCGCCAAGACCAGCGGCCGGAGCGCACGGCACGCCACACGCTGTTGCCCACAAGGAAGCCGCTGAGCACGAAAAAGACAATTACCGCGTGGTGCCCAAGGCCCGGCGCGGGGACAGCGGCATGCCCTCCATGCGCGGCCGGCGCAAAGTTACGATGCTCGCCAAAAAGAAGCAGCCTTGCATGGCAGGCAAGGACAACAAATGCGGCTGCCGCGCGGATAAGTCCATGTGAACCGAGTAGGCCGGCAACCGTTCGGTTTCGGTGCTCCGATGCAGGGCAGTGGCTAGGGCGGAAACGCCGGCCTGCCGTACCCGAGCAGTAGTTTGAAAGGCTTTCCCGAAAAGGACGTGCAAGAAACCCTCCATGGCCTTTCCTGGATCATCTGGGGCGGATGGCAGGTTGAGCAGGCATTCCAAGATCGCGTCTAAAATAAGAGCTTGCTCGATGGGGTGGCTAGGAAAGATTTACCGATTCGGTAATTGGATCACTGAAGTCGTGGTAAGGATGACGTTTGTCATGAGCACGAAGGGGTACAGAGGTGACGGCATGCCCGCTTCGAAACGAATCGGCGTACTCAGGGTAACCAGCTGAATTAGTGTCTATCAGTGGACATGCAACGAACGTGGAAGGGATCGCAGCTAAATCCGGCAAGCATCGACGACACCCGTTCAGGAGACGCCGTCAGCTGCGCCGGGCGATGCTTATGCAGGTTGAGAACTTATCTTTGCCTTGATTCTTTGACGCAGGGCATAGACAAGAGGAAAGCTAAGCCGACTCCACCTGGCGCGCAATTGCCGTTTCTGAAGCTGCGGGCGAAAGAACAAGCGGGCTTAGGAAGCGTCGGATGCGATCGGTATGGCGCTCGAAGAGAAGATAAAGCCCATATGCGTATATGTAAGCCGCTCCAGTCACCAGGATGGCTAGGCTGTAGTGAAGCGCATCCCTGTGCCAGGGCTGCCAAGGCTGAGTCGACACGCCAACGAGAAAAATCAGGAAAGGTAGGTGAGTCAGGTAAACCGTGTAGGAGAAGCCGGCGAACCGAGTGGCGAAGTGCTGGTAGGTAAGGCTGCCGGTAAGCTGGCGTCTGTGAGCGACTGCATAAAGCAGGAGCGAGAAGCTGAAGCCGAGTACGATGTCGGCGGCAAGGTCGGACATGCGACGTGTTTTCAGCAGCGCGTTGACCCAAATAAATTGCAGCAAACACACAGCGGCCACGCCGCGCTGGAAACGCGGTGCGAGCACAAGGGGCAAAATCGAAACCATAAAGCCGAGCAACCAGATAACAAAGTATGTCGCTACGCTCTTGCCGACAAACACCAATATCAGTAAGGTCAGAGCCAGATAAGCTAGGCGTTGCCGGAACCCGCGTCCCATGATCGCGAGCAGTAAGGGCGGGAAGGCCAGGTAGTACCAGAACTCGTTGGCGAGGCTCCATAACGCGAGATTGGTGCCATAGAGAGGAGCTTTGAACTGGAGAAAAAGCGCGTTCGCGGCGAAGATTTTGAGTGTGGAATATGTGGCGAGACTGCTCTTCACGTAGTATTGCCCCGGCGGGTTCGAGTACAGATCGCCGCCGCGCGCGAAAAATCGCATGCCGAGGTGATCAAGCGAGCCGCCTATCGCTAAAGCCGGCAGAAGCACGACCCAGAGCCGCGTTAACCGCTGTAACAGGTACTTACTCCAGGACCAACGCCCTGAGCGCATAGCGCGCCACACACTATTGCCTACAAGGAAGCCGCTGAGTACGAAGAAGATGATGACAGCGACCGAGCGCGGGCGGGGCAGCATGAGTGCCGGCGGTGGAGGGCGTGAGATCACGGTGCTCGCCGAATAAGAGCGGCTTTACATGGGAAGCGAGTACAACAAAGGCTGCGACAGCGCGGATACAATCCAGATGAACTGAGTAGGCAGGCAGCCGTTCGGCTTCAGAGCTGCGATGCAGGGCCGATGCAAGAGCGGAAACGCCGGCTTGCCGCATGCGAGCATACGAACGAAAGAAAAACGTGTGAACGTTTGCCATGATCCCTTCCCTGCGCCTTTCGGGCGGTACAACGTTCGTTCCCGAACGCTGACCAACTTAAAAGTCGAGGGAGATGAAAGGCGAGTAGAAAGAGCGCGGATGATAGAAAAAAGCAATCGAAAGCCAGTAACTCTTACCTGAGAATTACAGCCGGGCTTGCCTCATGTGACTACTGGCAGAAAATAGGTTTTGAAGCATTACTGACAATTGGCATAGTTGCCCTGCTTGGGGAGTGTGTTTTGAAATGCGACAGTACAGGAATGCCTTAGTCTGAGGTGGAGGCGAGGTTAGATACACGCCATCAGTTGAGAAGGGCAGGAGCTAAGCTGACGACACTTACCGCCCCTGTGCGCTTGCGCGGATAAACTCTGCCGTGCGGTCGTGGAGGTCGCGCAGCGTGTCGGGTCGGACATAAACCATGTGGCCGGTGGGGAAGAAGTTATATTCAATGTTCTTTTGGAGGTCGGCGGGCAGGGGCAGGTGCTTCATTTCGTAGGTCGCCGCGAAGTACAGGGTACCCAGGTCGAAGTAGCCGCCCATCAGCAGCACGTGCATCTTGGGGTTGAGCTTGATGGTGTCGGCCAGGTCTCCGGAGACATTGGTATAGGTGGACTCACGGCCGCGACCGACGGCGTGGCGCAAATCCCACTCAAAGCCTGGGCCGCCCGCGCTCGGCTTGTACGTCATATCCATGCCGAACTTGAGCGTGTCATGCGCATAGGTGTTCATGGCGGCAAGAATCGATGATTCAATCGATTCGGTAAACGGGTCGTAGTCCGCCGTGGCAGCGAGCGGGTCGATGGATGGACCTTGATAGCGCGAGTCGAGCCGGCCGGTGGTGATATCGGCCGGATCTTGCAGCAGTCTGGAGAACTCGCCGCCGTTGATGCGCAGGTCGGCTTTCACCCAGGTCGCCGCTGGGATGCCGGTGTAGCTTTCGAGCTTGGCGGCCACAGCTTGCTTCTTTGCCGGAGCGAGGTCCGCGCCTTGGAGCAGGGCCGCCGCATAATCGCCGAGGGCGTACTGCTCGACCTCGTGAATCCAGGGCTCAAGCTGCGCGGGCCGGTTCGGAACTTTGTTATGGAACCAGGCGGTCGCGGCAAAGGAAGGCAGGGCCAGGAAAAAGCCGTTATCCGTACCGATATTGCCGCCCGCGCCATCCGCGGAGTTGTCGAACGAGAGTATCTGCGAGAGCAGGACGATGCCGTTCAGGTCCACCCCGTGCCGGTGCAGTTGAAAGCCGAGCACCGCATCGCGGGTGGTGCCATAGCTTTCACCGAAAAGGTACTTCGGAGCAGCCCAGCGGTCATACTTGGTCAGGAACCGGCGGATAAAGCGGTCAAATGCGGCGGCATCCTCGTCGATCCCGTAGAAAGCCTTGCCGGCGTCACGGCCTTCCACGCGGCTGTAGCCGGTGCCGGGGGCGTCGATGAAGACCAGGTCGGCGGCATCGAGCAGCGAGTTCGGGTTGTTGCCGATCTTGTAAGGGCCGCCGACGGGATGTTCCAAGTCAGGGATGTCCACGCGCACCGGACCCAGGCTCGTCATGCGGAGGTACATTGTCGCCGAGCCGGGGCCGCCGTTGTAGAAGAACACCACGGGCCGGGTGCGCGGGTTCGCGCCCTTGGCGAAGTATGCGGTGTAGAACATGCGTGCGGTCGGGGGTTGTTCGCCGGGCTTGGCCTGTGCCTCCGTTTGCGCTTCGGGCAGGTAACTTCCGTCCAGCGCGAGCTTCGCGTCGTCCGCGTCCGTCGCTCCCACGGCAAGCAGGCCCGCGACCGCTGTGTAGGGGATAGCCTTGCCATTGGCTAAGGTCGCCGTACTTTCCGTAGTGGAGTCAGGCGGCAGCGGGCTTTTCTCGGCAGCTTTAGCCGGCGGGTCGGGCTTTTGATTCTGCGCGTCGAGCGAAGCTGGGGCGAGAGCGAGAAATAGAGGTAAAGCGTAGGACGCGAGCATCAGGCGAGCGGATCTCCTCGTAGGCGGGCTGGAGCGCGAATTGTGCTTACTGTACACCGAACCCGCCCGGCTGCCAGCTGAATGCCGCTATGTCTTGATCCGCTCCTTCAGGTTCGCGATCTCCGTTTCGTGCGCCGATTGCACACCGTGGAAGCGCGTCAGGTCCTGCTGAATCAACCCGAGTAATTGGTTGGTCTTGTCGAATTGCCGATTCATGTCGGCCCGCAACTCATCGAATTTGCGATTCGTGTCGGCGCGCAGGTCGTCCAGCCGCTTGTCCGTGCGCCAAGCCGCGAAGAACACGCCGAAGAGCGAAACCAGAGCCGGGGCGAGCAGGATGTAAAGCTGCGCGTTCGTCATGGCCCTACCATAGCAGCCGAGCCGGTTCCCCCGTCGGCCAAAATTGGCCGCTAAAGTACCTTAAGTAATATCTTCCGTATCGAACGCCGGGGTCACCGTGCGCCGACGCTGGCCGGCGCGCACCTCGGTTGAAACGAGCTCGCTGAACTCGCTATCGCTGAACTCTTCCAGGTCTAACGGCAGTTCCTGCTCCTCTTCCATTACCGCGACTCCGGAGCCTGTATTCACGCTTTCCAACAAAACCACGGCGTAGGCTTGCGCGGTACCGTCGAGATTGAGGCCTTCGGGAGTTTTCGCCTTGATGCTGACCAGCCCGGGCACCACATCCAGCAGGATCGCCAGGCGCTCGCGCATCTCGCCCGCTATGGGCGCGATCTTCGGACGCGCAAGAACCAGCGTGCAGTCCACGTTCACGATGCGGAAGCCCGCATGCTGAATCTCTTCCAGCGCGAGATTCAGAAAGATGGAAGACTCGGCGTCTTTCCAGCGGGGGTCGGAGGGCGGGAAAAACGTCCCGATGTCGCCGGCTGCCACCGCGCCGAGCAGCGCGTCGGTGAGGGCATGGAGCAGCACGTCGCCGTCGGAATGGCCGGCAAGGCCTTGGTCGTGGTCCAAAGCGAGGCCGCCGATGCGGAGCGGCACGCCTGCCTTGAAGGAATGTGAGTCGTAGCCCTGGCCGATGCGGAGGCTCATTGGCTTGCTCCCTTGGTTTGTTGGAGGTACCAGGCGGCGAGCTGCAAGTCGGCCGCGCGGGTGATTTTTAGGTTAGCGGCCTCGCCTAGGGCGACCGCGACGGGGATGCCCGCCCGCTCCAGCAGGCTCGCTTCATCCGTGCCGGCGAAGCCGTCTGCTTCGGCCTCCTCTATCGCGCGGCGGAGGAGACCGGCGCGCGCGCCCTGCGGCGTTTGCGCGAGTACGATGTTTTCCCGGGGGAGGGTCGCGGTAATAAGCGCGCCCTGGGCGGTGCGCTCCACGTGCTTGATTGTATCCGTGGCGGGCAGCCCGGCAATGGCCGCGCCGTGACGCTCGACAGCGGCGACAACGCGGTGGAGTACGGCGGTTGAAAGCAGCGGACGAACCGCGTCGTGCACCAGCACAACAGCATCGTCACCGCAGCGCAGCGCCCCAAGCGCGCACGCCACGCTCGCCTGGCGCGAGTCGCCGCCGAAGACCACGGTGGTCGGCACGGCGAGACGGAGGCGCGCGAGCAGCTCATGGAGTCGCCCCTGTTCCCCTTCGCGCACCGCGAGCAGGATGCCGGCAGCGCCCTTGCACCCGGCCAGCGCGCGCAAGGTATGGGCCAGCACGGGCTCACCGTCGAGCAGCAGGAACTGCTTCGGTGCCCCGACGGCGGGACCCATGCGCGTGCCTAATCCCGCAGCCGGAATAATAAAGAAAACTGGGGGCATAAGCGCTCAAGTATAGCGCGGGCGGTTTGCATGTAATCCAGCAGCGGAAAGCGGAAAGCAGAGGCTTGAGTCCAAAATGGGAATGAAATTCGTATCGGGACTACCGCGGGCCGGCTGTTGAAATTCCCCCGCGCGCGTGCCCTCGATGCTGCGTATACTTTGCTCATTCCACGAGGCGGAACGTCCAGCACTCTTCTTCTGCAATCCTTTCCGAAACGGGCTGCTTCAGCCTGCCAAACCTTCCTTCCCGGCTCCTTCCCATTCCGTCCGCCTTGCTTCAGGGCCCGCCAGAAAGCGGGCCCGCTGTCCCCGCTCGGTAGGCGCCGTTTCAGGCGTCCCGCGTACTCATCCCGAGCGAGCGCATTTTGCGATACAGGTGCGACCGCTCCAGCCCGAGTGCTTCGGCGGCGCGGCTCATGTTTCCATGGCACTCATCGATCTTTTTCTGGATGAACTCGCGCTCGTAAGCTTCGCGTGCCTGTTGCAGCGAGGCAAAGTCCTCGCCCGCGCTTACCGCCTGCGCCTGAGCGCGCAGCATGGGGGCGGGCAGGTGGCGTCGCTCCAAGCGGTGCGCCTGCGGGTTGAGGATGAGCATGCGTTCCACGATGTTCTTGAGCTCGCGCACGTTGCCGGGCCAATTGTAGCCTTGCATCGCTTCAAGCGCTTCCGCGGCGATCTCGACATTAGGCCTACCGTACTCGCGGCCGAGCTCCGCGAAGAAGCCGTGCACCAGTGGGGCAATATCCTCACGGCGCTCGCGCAGGGGCGGCACAAAGAAGGGAATGACGTTCAGGCGGTAGAACAGATCCTCGCGAAAGTTGCCATGCGCGATCTCTTCTTCCAAGTTCTTGTTGGTGGTCGCAATTACGCGCACGTCCACTTGGAGCGGCTCACGCCCGCCGAGCGGGGTAAAGCTCTGCTCATCCAGCGCGCGCAGCACCTTGGCCTGTGTTTTCAGGCTCATGTCACCGACCTCGTCCAGTAGGAGAGTGCCGCCGTCGGCCCGTTAAAAGGTGCCCCGCTTTTCAGCGGGCGCGCCCGCGACCGCGCCATTGCGATGCCCGAACAGCTCGCTTTCAATAAAGCCTTCCGGGATGCTGGCGCACTTCAGTTCCAAGAAAATGCGGTCCGCGCGCAGGCTTTCCGCGTGCATGGCGCGCGCGATCAGATCCTTGCCGGTGCCGGATTCGCCGAAGATCAGCACGCGGCCGTTGGTGGGGGCCATCAGGCGTATCTGCTGGCGCAGCGCCTTCGCGCTCACGCTTGCGCCGGTGATGGATGCTCCCCCGGGCACTTGCTGCTTCAGTTCGCGATTGTCGGCGCGGAGCTGCCGTTTTTCGACAGCATTGCGGATCGTGATGAGCGTGCGTTCGATCCCAAGCGGCTTTTCCAAGAAGTCGAACGCCCCGAGCTTGGTGGCGCGTACCGCCGTTTCAATATTGCCGTGGCCGGAAACCATGATGACCTCCGGGCGGCCCTCAGCGGCCAACGCACCGACCTCGCTCAAAACATCCAGGCCGTCACGGTCGGGCAGCCAAATATCGAGCAGGAGCACGTCATAGCGGGCATCGCGCAATAACAGGAGCGCTTCAGCGGCGGTCGCGGTGGAAGCGACGGCGTAGCCCTCCTCGGTCAGAATTTCAGCGAGGGAGTCACGAATATCGGCTTCATCATCGGCGATCAGGAGATGAATCACGCGGGTATCTCTTCGGGCTCAACGATGCGCGCTAGCGGCAGTTCCATGACGAACGAAGCGCCGGAGCCGGAGCGCTGCTCGGCGCGGATGGAGCCGCCGTGGTCGGCAATAATTTTGGCGGCAATAGCAAGGCCCAAACCGGTGCCGCGTTGCTTCGTGGAGGCGTAAGGGAGAAATAATCGCTCGCGGATTTCGGGGCTCAAGCCCGGCCCGGTGTCGGAAACAGTAATCTCGGCCATCCCAGCCCGCTCGCTCGCGGCGGTGCGGACGCGCAGAACGCGGTGCAGCGAGCCGGTCATGGCTTCGGCGGCGTTGTCGATGAGAATGGCGAGCGCGCGCTGCAAGGCTTGGGGGTCGGCGAGGACCGGCGGCAGCTCCGCGTTGAAGAAGCACTCCACTTCCACGTTCTCCAGCCGCCCTTCGAACAACATGAGAGCGCCTTCAGCAATGCCGTTCAAGGAAGCCGCGCGCGGCTGCGCGGCGGGGAACTCCGCCAGCATGGCAAACTGGTCCACCAGCGATCGCATGCTTTCCACTGACGAAAGAATGACCTCCGTGCATCGGAGCATGACGGCGTCCGATTCGAGGCCTCGACGCTCGCGGGCGAGATGGCGCTGGATGCGCTCAGCGCTGAGGGCGATGGGGGTGAGCGGGTTCTTGATTTCGTGCGCCACCCGTTGCGCGACTTCCTTCCAGGCCACTTGCCGCTGCGCTTCGAGCGCCTCGGAGATGTCGTCAAGCACCAGCACGGAACCCCGTCGGTCGCGGCCGCCCTC
>CAXTUV010000019.1:0-1194 GCA_964247445.1 uncultured Acidobacteriaceae bacterium
GCCCGAAGATGTCGACGTATATTCCGAGCGCGCTGGAGATCGACCGCAAGTGGTTCCTGGTCGACGCGAGCGGCAAAACATTGGGCCGTTTGGCCACTGAAGCCGCGAGCATTCTCGCCGGCAAGCGCAACCCGAAGTACGTGCCCTACATCGACATGGGCGACCATGTGATCGTGGTGAACGCGGAAAAGGTTAAGCTGACGAGCAACAAGTCCGAGAAGAAAGTGTACCGGCGGTACACAGGCTTTCCCGGCGGCTTGCGCGAGGAGTCGTTCCTCCGACTGATCAATCGCCGTCCGGAAAAGGTGATTGAGGAAGCCGTGTTCGGGATGCTGCCGAAGACCAAAATGGGCCGCCAGATGGCGACCAAGCTCAAGGTTTACAAGGGCGACAAGCACCCGCACGAGGCGCAACGGCCTGAAACGCTCGACATCGATACATCCCTGGGGAAGAACTAGCAGGGCGGAATTAGTTCAGTATTACGGCACGGGTCGGCGCAAGTCGGCCATCGCGCGGGTGTTCCTGCGGCCCGGCAACGGCGGCTTCACGATCAATGGTAAGGAGCACGAGGTTTACTTCGTCACCGAGCAGCAGCGCATTTCGGCCAAGCGGCCCTTGGCGCTGACCGAGCTCAACGGCACCTTTGACGTGGTGACTACAGTGAAGGGCGGCGGCGTGGCCGCGCAGGCGGACGCGGTCAAGATGGGCATCGCCCGCGCATTGCTCGAGTTCAACGCCGAACTCCGGCCGCAACTGAAGACCGAAGGGCTCCTGACCCGCGACGCCCGCATCAAGGAGCGCAAGAAGTACGGCCAAAAGGGCGCCCGCAAGCGGTTCCAGTTCTCCAAGCGCTAATCGCCTATGCCGCGCATCAATTTTGTCGAACTGCCCGCGGCTGAGATGGACCGGTCGCGGGAGTTTTATGCGCGGGTGTTTGGCTGGGATACGGTGAGCTTTGGCCCGGCATACGCATCCACCATGACGGGGGATGTCGATCTCGGCCTACAGGCGGATATGGCTGAAGCTCCACGGACTCCCCTGGCGGTGATCGCGGTCGATGATCTCGAGCAGGCGCATGCAGCGGTGCTTGCCGGTGGCGGCACTATCAGCAGGGAGCCTTTCAGCTTTCCCGGCGGCCGCCGTTTTCATTTTATCGACCCAAGCGGCAACGAGCTGGCGGCCTGGGTCATGGAT
>CAXTUV010000019.1:1204-15885 GCA_964247445.1 uncultured Acidobacteriaceae bacterium
GATAAAGAGTAGGGATAAAGAGTAGGGACAAAGAGTGAAGTACCCGCTCCCAAGAGCGGCAAATCGGAAGTGATTCTCCCGTCAACGGGAATCAATCCGGTCTCCGGGCCGGATGCAACTCACCAAGGAGGCTGTTTGGCAACGATCACCATGAAGGAACTGCTTGAGGCTGGTGTCCACTTCGGACACCAGACCAAGCGTTGGGACCCGCGCATGAAGGAGTACATCTTCGGCGAGCGGAACGGGATCTACATCATCGACCTGCAAAAGACGCTGAAGATGTTCAAGGACGCGTCGAAGTACGTGACCGACCTGACCGCGACCGGCAAGGTCGTCTTGTTCGTCGGCACCAAGCGCCAGGCGCAGGATGCCATCGCCGAGGAAGCGAACCGCTGCGGGATGTTCTACATCAACCAGCGCTGGCTGGGCGGTCTGCTCACCAACTGGATCACGGTACAAAAGTCCGTGAAGCGGCTCCAGGAGCTGGATGAAATGGCCACCGACGGCCGTTACGACCTTCTGACCAAGAAGGAAGTCATTAAGCTCGAACGCGAGCGTAAGCACCTGCAAGCGAACTTGGCCGGCATTAAGAATATGAAGCGCCTGCCGGACGCGATCTTTGTGGTCGACTCAAACGCCGAGGCCATCGCGGTCAAGGAAGCGCGCAAGCTGGGCATTCCCGTGGTCGCGGTGGTCGACACCAATTGCGATCCGACCGTGGTCGATTATGTAATCCCGGGCAACGACGACGCGCTGCGGGCGATTCGCCTGTTTACCTCGAAAATCTCGGATTCGATCATCGAGGGCGTGCAAATGGCGACCGACAAGCAGTACCTCGATGTCGCGGGGGTTGCGCCGGAAGCGGCGTTTACCGCTTCGACCTTTGAAGATGGCGCGTTGGAAGCCGGCGCGGATGAGATCGCCCCTGGGGTGGACGGAGCCGAAACCGAGGAAGTCGATCTTGAGTCGGCGCTCGGCGGCGGTATCCGCAAGGCCCCGGTCTCGGCGGGTGTCATCACGGAGCCGGAAGCGGTCGAAGGTACGGTCTAGTTACTGCGTCATGTTGACGAGGGCGTGGACCGGTTCTCCGGTACCACGCTCTTTGTGTGTTTAAGGCCGCACCTGAGAGTGCGTGAAAAGGGTGAGAGAAGTGGCAGACGAGCCGAAAAAAATAGAAGCAAAACTGGTGAAACAGCTTCGCGAAACGTCCGGCGCTCCCATGGGCGACTGCAAGCGGGCTCTTGAAGAGACGGCCGGCGATCTAGAGAAAGCTCTGATTGTCCTGCGCAAGCGCGGTGTGGCTTCCGCCGCGAAGAAGGCTTCACGAAGCACCAACGAAGGCGCGGTCGGTACCTACATTCACGCCGGCGGCAAGATCGGCGTGCTCGTCGAGATCAACTGCGAGTCTGACTTCGTGGCCCGGACCGAAGACTTCCAAGAGCTGCTCAAGGACATCGCCATGCACATCGCCGCGACTGACCCGCGCTATGAGCGCCGCGAGGACGTAACGGAAGAAGACCTCGCGCGCGAAAAGGACATCTACCGCGCCCAAGCTGCGGCAACCGGCAAGCCCGCCCCGGTGATCGAAAAGATCGTCGAAGGCAAAATGGGCAAGTTCTACGAGGAGGTGTGCCTGCTCGACCAGCCGTTTATCAAGGAGCAGTCAGTTTCGATCAAGGACATGATCGCGACCAAGGTGGGTAAGCTGGGCGAAAACATCACCGTGCGCCGGTTCGCGCGCTTTAAAGTTGGCGACCCCGCGTGGACCGTGGCCCAGGTCAAAGAGATGCCTTCGGCTTCCGAGTAAGTCGGCTTCCAAGCGATGAAGCCCGGTGAAAGCCGGGCTTTTTCGTACGAAACGCAGCTCAAAAGAAACCGCTTGCCGGTCCCTTCGAGACGGCTTCCTGCCGGCATCGAAGCTGCAAGGAGCTTCTTCTTGGCTGCCATTATTCGCGCCGCACTCGGTTATTTCCTGCTTGTCTTCATGGTCCGGATCGTGGGTCGACGCCCGGGCAAGCAGATGAACCCGTTCGAGTTCGTGCTGATTTTTTTCTTCGGCCGTCTTGAGCTCACGTTTGTGGTCGCCGATGACCGCTAGCTAGAGCACGCCGCCACGCAGATCATGACCATCGGTTTGGCGCATTACCTGCTGGTCGTGGTGCGGCAGTGCTCCCCGCGCATGGCCCGCTTTCTGGACGGTACGCCGATGGTGCTGCTTTCCGACGGCCGCTGGCACACTGAGGTGATGCGCGGGATGCTGATCGATGCGAAAGATGTGATGACGGCGGCCCGGGACAAGGGCATTTCCTCGCTCGACTCCGTTGCCTACGCGGTGCTTGAGCGCAACGGCGAAATCACCATTATCACGAAATCGGAGGCATCGAATGGCGATTGAAACCGCGACAAACCCGATCGAGGACTCGATTGGAAAAATCAACGATGACGTTGCGGTCGGCGAAGACCTTGTCTTTCAGCGGCGCTGGTGGCGATTTGAGCGCGCTGTCTGGATTTTCTTCGGGTTCCTGGTCGTGCTCGATGTGCTCGGTATCTTCGGGCGAGGTCCCTTATCAAGGGCCCACAAGCAAACCGCCGACGGCGCGATGCGTTTGGACTACGAGTGGGTGGAGCGGTTCAGTACGCCGTCGATCCTGACGCTGCGTTTTGGTCCTAACGCTGTAGCGGACGGCGTGGTCCGGCTCTGGGTCAGTGATTCCATCATCCGGGAACTCGGAAATCAGCGGGTCATCCCGCAGCCGAACACCTCGGTGACCGGCGATGGCGGCGTGGTGTATACCTTCCCTTCCACGGCGCGGCCGAGCTCGGTCGAGTTCGCGCTCGAGCCCTCCAAGCTGGGGCGGACGCCGTTTTCCGTTCGGCTTCTCGGAAAAGGGACGGTGACGGCACCGGAAGACTCCCTCGAAGCTAAAGTATTTGTCATGCCATAGGCGGTTCATGTACACCATCGGCCATGCCATCTTCGGATACTTCTTTCTTCTCTTTGTGGTGCGTATGCTGTCGCGCCGACCGGGGGCGCAGCTGACTCCCTTTGAGTTCGTCATCGTGTTTCTGGTTGGCGGCCTCATTATCCTGGCCACGGTCGGCGATGACAAATCCGCAACCAACTGCATCGGAGCGATCTTTACGGTCGGTCTCATGCACCGAATCACAGCGCAGTTGCGCGCCCGGTTCGCGCGGGTGAGCACCGTGGTGGACGGCTCGCCGATGGTGCTGCTCGCGGATGGCGAGTGGCAAAGTGAAGCCATGAGCGGTATGCGGATCGACGATAAGGATGTGATGGCAGTGGCACGCGGCAAGGGCCTGCGCTCGCTTGAAGGCATCAAGTATGCCGTGCTGGAGCGGGTCGGCACCATCAGCATCATCCCGAAAAGTGAGAAGAGCCAAGATGGTTGAGCAGGCGGTGGAGGAACAGACGGTAGAAACCATGGCTCCGGCTCGTCTGGACCGGCTGCCGTTCAGCCGTTGGCACATCCGCATCGTTACCGCGCTCGGCACAAGCTGGCTGCTTGATGGGCTGCAGGTCACACTTGCAGGTTCGCTCGCGGGCATTCTGGAAGACAAGCAGGGCCTTGGGTTCACGCCGCAGCAAGTCACCTCCGGGGCGACTGCGTATTTGGCCGGAGCCGTGCTGGGCGCGCTGTTCTTCGGTTACCTGACGGACCGCCTGGGGCGCCGGAGGCTGTTCTTGGTCACGCTCGCCACCTACTCGGTCGCGACGCTGCTGACAGCACTGGCTTGGAACTACTGGAGCTTCATCCTTTTTCGCGCGATCACCGGTTTCGGCATCGGTGGCGAGTACGCCGCTATCAATTCGGCGGTGGATGAGCTGATCCCGAGCAAGGTGCGGGGCACGGTCGACCTCCTCATCAATGGGACGTTCTGGCTGGGCGCGCTGCTGGGTTCGCTCGCCTCGTTTGAGCTGCTGCGCGGGCGCGTGGTCGCACCGGGGCTGGGATGGAGGCTTGCCTTCGCGACGGCGGCGGTGCTCAGCGGGGCGGTTCTATTGCTGCGCTTGCGTGTGCCGGAAAGCCCGCGATGGTTGATGCTGCGCGGACACAAAGAGCGTGCCGAGCAGATCGTCGACGCGATCGAAGGCGACATCCGCGCCGAAGGCAAAACGCTACCCGAGCCCCAAGGCGAGCCCATGTGCCTGGCTGTGCGCGACCACACCCCATGGGGCGAGGTCTTCGGCGACATGCTCGGCGCGAACAGGATGCGTTCGCTGCTGGGGCTCATCTTGATGGTGGGGCAGGCATTTTTCTTCAACGCGATCTTTTTCACCTACAGCCTGGTGCTGAAGAACTTCTACAGCGTGAGCGATGCCCGACTCTCCCTGCACCTCATTCCGTTCTCGGTAGGCTGCTTTTTCGGGCCGATGGTGTTGGGGCCGCTCTACGATAAGTGGGGCCGCAAACCCATGATCGCGCTCACCTATGGGCTATCCGGGCTGGGACTGCTCGGAATTATTTATCCCTTCACCCATGGGCTGCTGACGGCGCGCACCCTCGACCTGGCCTTCAGCGCGATCTTCTTTGTCGCATCCTCGGCGGCGAGCGCGGCTTACTTGACTGTGAGCGAGATTTTCCCCTTAGAGATTCGCGCCTTCGCCATCGCGATTTTTTATGCGATCGGCACGCTTGCCGGCGGTGTGGGCGCACCCTTTCTCTTCGGCGAGCTGATCGCCACCGGCGCGAAATCGAACGTCGCCTGGGGCTACGCGATCGGCGCGAGCCTCATGCTCGTGGGCGCAGTTGCCGAGCTGCTCATCGGGGTAGAGGCGGCGGGGCAGGCGCTTGAAAGCGTATCCCGCCCGCTGCAGTCACGCTCCATCCCCAAGCGGATTACGCCATAATACCTGCTTCTATCAAAACTACTGCTTTCGCTGCAACTCCGCAGGTACTGGCGATGCAAGTGATCCTTGTTTGGTCGTCAGTCCCGTTTTTCGCGCAGGTCCACTTGCGCCCAAAGCCAGTCGAGGTCAAGGTGGATTAAGCTGTTCGGCAGCCGGAGTGTATCGGCGGCAGCCCAAGCCGTGCCGTTCCAACGAAACGCAAGGCGCAGTTCAGGATCAATCAGCCAGATGTGTTCAACACCCATGGTTTGTAGGTCGTTCGCGCGGGCCCGGAGATCCGCGTATCGGTCGTGGTCGGACCTGATCTCGATGGAGATGATCGGCGGTGTGTCTTGCGTCCTGTTCCGTTGTCCTTGAGGGGCACTACATTTACATCGGGTAGGCGAAAGCTCGATGAGCGAACCTGCGTGCGCACTTCGGATTCGGGAGCGACGCCCCACACCTCCATGTGGTTGCCGAACCACCTCCCAATCATGGTCTGCACAAAGCCGTGCAGTTTCGTCGGCATGGCTTTCTCCTTCAACACACCATCGATGTACTCGCGATCCGGGTGGTACCGGGTGCTTAGGTACTGCTCAACGGAGATGTGAAAAGGGGAGTGTTCTGCTGCGCTGCTCATGACGGGCCCTTTCTCGTCGATCTTAGCCGTTCCCGATCGGGAGCCTCAACCGCTCCTAAGCTCTAACCGAGCTAAGGGTAGAGGTGTGCAAGGCCTGAAGTATCACAGCGACGGGCAGGATGGCGCAGCCGGAACGGCAGGTAAAACAATGCCGCTTACCAGCGCAGCAGCACCAGCTCCGAATAGAACCCGGGGCCCATCGCTGCGAGGATGCCATAGCTCCCCGGCGCGGGCCGGCGCTGTTCAATTGTGTCTTCCAGCACCAGCAGCACGGACGCGGAGGACAGGTTGCCCACCTTGCGCAGCGACTGCCAGGAGAGCGCACACTCTTCCCGGGTTACCCCCGCGCCATCGGCCATGGCCTCCAGTACCTTCGGCCCGCCGGTGTGGAGCACCCAGGAAGTGATGTCTTCGCGTCGGAGGCCTTGCTGCGCGAGAAAGCGTGCCAGGTCGCCCGGCAGGTGCTTGCGTACGATCGCCGGGACCTCGGGCGAAAGCACGAGCGTAAAGCCTTTTTCGCCGATATCCCAGCCCATGGCGCGCTCGGTGTTCGGGTAAAAGTTCTGGGCCGACGCGAGCACCTGCGGTCCGGACTGCTTGGGCAGCTTGACCCGATCGCCCGCGACGATCACGGCGGCGGCTCCGTCGCCGAACAAACCGGTCGCAATGAAGTTAGCCACCGACAGGTCCTTGCGCTGCCAGGTGAGCGAGCACAGCTCCACCGAAAGCAGCACGGCGATCTTGTCGGGATAGGCTTGGACGTAGTCATGCGCCTGCGCGATGCCGGAAGCGCCGGCCACGCAGCCCAGACCGAATATGGGGGTTCGCCGCACGGTCGTAGGAAGGCCCATGCGGTTCATCAGGTGCGCATCGAGCGATGGGCTGACCACACCTGTCACAGTGACCGTGAAAATCGCCCCAATTTGTTCCTTGCCGAGGCCCGCGCGATGGAGCGCTTTGCAAATGGCCTGTTCGCCGAGCTCGACCGCGACCCGGAGCCAGGCGGCATTGAACTCGCCCCAGCGCTCCATCTCGGCGTACTGCTCGATCGGCAGCGAGAAGTACCGGCCATCCACTCCGACGCGGTGATGGAAACGCTGGAGCAGGGCGGGGCTCTCAAGCTGCGCGCTCCAGTGCTTGTACAGCTCCTCGTACACCTCCTGTTGGGTGTAATAGTTCGGCGGCAAAGCGGAGGCGACAGCGGCGATTTGGCTCAAGACTTTCTCCAAGGGGCCAAGGATGGCGACTGTCCTTGGACGTTCGCTTCCATGCAAGGATACATAGGTCGGCTCGGGTTAGTGCACCCAAAGCAGACCGGCTAGACGGTACAAGAATCGGCGCTCCAGTGTGAAATTGCGTCCGGTAGCCCGCAGCATGGAGGCAAGTTCCTGCCGCGAGTAGGATTGGCGCACAGAAACCGGGCCGTCATAGGAGGAGATGCGACTTGGGTCGAACGCGGCGAAAAACCGCGCGAGCGCATAGTGAATTCGGGTGCGCTCGAGGTCGTTGATGAGCACCGCGACCCTTGCGACCCGGAGGCTCTCGCGTAGGAACCGCGCGACGTCACCGGGGGGCAGGTGGTGGACAAACAGGCAGCAGCTCACGACATCGACACTCTTCTCGGGCAATGGAATTGCGAGGGCGTTGCCCTCAATGTACTCGGGCGCGGGTAGGCTTGCGGGCCAGCTCGCGGGCAGGTGGCTCCGGTTGAGGTCAAGCAGGGTGGTGTGCACACGCGTGCCCTGCCGCGCGAGCGCGAGCGCCGCGGCGGAAAGCGGAACGGCACGGCCTGCGGCGACCTCCAGAACTTCCACCTGCTCCATGCCGCGCGCTGCACGTGCGAGCAGCTCCAAGTGCACACGATTGCCGCCGAAGACACGGTTGACGAAGTTGATGGTGCGGAGGGCTTGGGCGACTTCCTTGGCTGTTCCCAGGTCGTCGTCCATCAGTTCAGCGGCGGGCTTTCTTTCAAAGTTCAAAGTTGCGGAAGCGCTCCCTCAGTTCGGCTCATGGTAAGAGAGCAGATGCGGGTACCGAGGTACCGTTCTCTTCATGAAAGCTGCTTGGGCGCGTGAAAACCCATGCGATACTCGGAAGCAATGTACAAGCGAGTTGTGCTCAAGCTGTCGGGCGAGGCCTTGGCCGCGGGCCGCGGGTTCGGCGTGGACGTGACCACCGTCCATGAGGTCGCGGGAGAAATCGCCGAGGTCGCCGCTTCGGGTGTCGAGGTCGCGGTGGTGGTGGGCGGCGGCAACTTCTTTCGCGGCGTGGCCGAGCAGGCCAAGCATATGGACCGGGTGTCCGCCGACAACATGGGTATGCTCGCGACCGTCATCAACTCGCTCGCCATTCAAGACGCGGTCGAGAAAACGGGCCTGCACTGCCGGGTCATGTCCGCTATTCAGATGCATCAGGTCTGCGAACCTTATATCCGCCGGCGCGCGGTGCGGCATTTGGAAAAGGGCCGCATCGTGGTCTTCGCGGCCGGCACGGGCAATCCGTACTTCTCGACCGACACCGCCGCGAGCCTCCGCGCGATGGAGATCAAGGCCGATGTGCTGCTCAAGGCGACCAAGGTGAGCGGCATCTACTCGGCCGATCCCAAGCTCGACGCGAACGCGACCAAGTTCGAGGAGATCACCTATATGGAGATCATGCGACTCGGGCTGAAGGTGATGGACATGACCGCGGTGAGCCTGTGCAAGGACAACAACATGCCGATGATCATCTTCAACATGGGCGAGCCGGGCAACATCAAGCGGGCCATCTCCGGGGAGAAGATCGGGTCGCTGGTGACCGCGTGACGGCTTTCGCGCGTCTGTAGAGGCGCGATGGCTGAACTGGAAAAACCGCCGCTGCTCGCCAAGGGCGATGACGCGCCGAGCGCGCCCGATACCCGCAAGGGGAGCCGCGACCGCCTGCCCGCCTTGACCGGACTCCGGGCATTTGCCGCGGCCAACATTGTTTTCTTTCACTTTTCCAACCCTGCTTGGTTCGGACCGCTCGCGCCGATTGTGGACAACGGTTATACCTCGGTATCGTTCTTTCTTCTGCTGTCCGGCTTTATCCTGGGCTACAACTACAACGAGCGGGCGCGGCGCGGCGAGCTGGTTGCATGGCGGTTTTGGGTGGCGCGGTTTTCGCGGCTTTACCCCGTCTATCTGCTGGGGCTCTTGGTTTCGCTTGGTGCCCTGCATGATGAATGGCTGGTCCGCACGCACCCCGAGTTTGTGGCCGGAGCCGTCCTGACGCCGGTTCTTCTTCAAGGCTGGAGCCCCAACCTGTCCACATTCTGGAACACCCCGGCTTGGACCATGGGGACCGAGGCGTTCTTCTATATCCTGTTCCCGACGCTGGCCCGCTGGAAGCGCCCGCGAACGAACCGGGGTACGCTCGGGTTGATGGCTCTCTGGTGGGTATGCGGGCTCGCCCTTCCGCTCGCCTACATGGCGCTCAGGCCGGACGGCATCGCCAACCCGGGTCGGTATACCGACGGCTGGTGGCTCCGGGCGCTCAAGTTCAGCCCGCCGCCGCATCTGCCATCTTTCCTGTTCGGGATTGCGCTGGCCGACCTGGACAGCCGCATTCCACGCGCGGCGCGTTTGCGGCTCGGGCTTGGATTCTTAGGTGTCGCCGGACTCTACCTGATCCTGCGCTACGGCGGCCCGATTCCTTACGTCCTCATGCACGACGGCCTGCTGATGCCGCTGTTCGCCTGCGCCATCCTGGGGCTCGCCGGCCGCAACGGGCTGGCGCGGGCATTCGGGTGGGTACCGCTGGTGGTATTGGGCCAAGCGAGCTACTGCATGTACATCCTGCACTTTAACCTTTGGGCGCTGATCCACAGCTCCGGCATTCTTGAGCGCACCGGCTTAGTCCGGATTGAGCCATGGGGCAGTTACGCGCTGCTCGCCGCTGGGGCTGGGCTCGCGTTGGTATTGGTGGAACGCCCGGCGCAGCGGGCGATTCGCCGGGCGTTCTTGTAAAGCAAAAAGGCTCGCCTTCGCGAGCCTTTTTGCGCCTTCCCCGGTGACTTACTGAGGCGAGTTGAATACCTGGATGATGGGATGGTTGCCGTGCGAAGTCGCCGTCAGGCAGGTCGCCTGGCCCGCGCCCGGATAAAATGTACCTTGCGTCGCCGAAAGCCCGCCGGTATTGGGATCGAGAATGAACCCGTTCAGCGTGCCGTCAACGAAATTGGCCGTGTATACAAACCGAGCCAACGCCGGTTCCACAAACACGCAGGAAGGCTGCGCTTGCGTTACACCCGTTCCGCCGGTCGCGAGCGTTGAAAGCGCGCCGGTGGACTGGTTGATGGCGTAGCCGCTGACGGTGCCGCCGGTCCGGTTGGCGACATAAGCGTACTGCCCGCGCGGCTCCACTACGATGCTCGACGGTGAAACACCCGCCGCGACTACCGGCGTCGGAATGGTGGTGAGCGAACCCGCGTTATTGATGAGGTACGAGATCACCTGGTTCTGCGCGCGGTCGGTCGCATACAGGAAGGTGCTGAACGGATGGCTCGCGATGGAAGACGGCGAGGTGCCGGCGCAGAACGGGCTGTTCGGTACTGCGGTCAGCACGCCTGAAGGCAGATTCGAGCCGTCGAAGCCGATGCTGTAGCCCTGGATCGCACCCTGGCCCGCGCTGCACGAACCGTTGCCCGTACCGGTTTGCCCGGCGGAAAGGACATCGGTCACATAGGCGAACTGGCCGTTGGCGGTGATGTTCGCACCGGTCGGCGCATTGCCGAGCGGGACAAATCCCTGCTGGGTACCGTTAACGGTCTGGTTCACCGGGGTTGCACTGAGAGTGCCGTTTGCCGGCAGTTGGTACACCGAAAGCGCGCCGGGGCTGGGGTTGAGGTCCGTAAAGTTCGGCTGGAGATTCTGCACCACCAACAGCAGGCTTCCCAGCAATGTGCCGCTCGAGTTGTAATACGAGTGCAGCGCGAGCCACACCGGCTCCGAGCCCGGCAGGTTGATGGTGTGCTGACCGTAGAGCTTCGCGTCCGAACCGATGCCGAACTGAATCACCGAGTTATCGTCGCGGTTGGCCACATATAGGTTCAACCCGGAGCCGTCGATGACGAGCGAAACAGGGTTGCGCCCGGCCTGGTACGGCGAGTCGGGGATCTGCGTCAGCGCGCCCGATTGCGAGTCAACGCGAAACACATTGATTTGACCGGGATTGTTTACCGACGAAGTGGCGTACAGGTAGTCGACGGTGTTGCTCGAGCCGCAGGAGATGAGCCCGGCGCTCAGGCCGGCGACGGCGCTGACCCCGAGGGTGCGCCGGCTCCATGATTTCCAGTTCATTCTGAAGGTTCCTTTGGGCCCGCGGCTTGCGGCAGGGCGGTTGGGCTAAGGAGGCCGTCTTTCGACCTCCCGGACAGGTTTTCGCTAGAGCACGCTTGAAATGCCGAGGCACCAGGAAGGCGTACCCACCGTCGGCACGGTCGCGCTCCGGCGCAGGGGCGTCAATACACCGGTGTTCGGGTCGATACGGCGCCCTGTGATGCTGTTGTCGAGCGAGCCGGCTGAGTAGATGTACTGGTTGGTCGGATCCTCGAAAATGCAGACCGGGCCGGAAACGACTCCCGCATACGGCGACTCCTGCGTCACAGAATCGAAGAAACCCGTCGTCGAGTTGATCGTGAATCCGCTGACGTCGGAGTTCGCGTTCGCCGTGCCGCCCGCGGGACCTTGATTGATCGCGTACACGAAGCGGTTGTTTGAATCGGTGACGGTTTGCACCGGGCCGCCCGCCTGCGAATTGTTGGAGGAAAGGTATGGCGACCCGGTCACCGTGGTCAGCGCACCGCTGGTGCCGACCGTGAACAGGAAAATGCGCCCCACCGAGGCACCGGTACCTTGATTGAAAGTCGTGTCCATCAGGTACACGTACCGACCGGTTGCGTCACCGGTGATCGCCGTGATGTTCGCTGTGCTGCTTGTGGAGTTGGTTGTAGAACTCGCAGCCGTCGGTGCGATGGCGATGGTACTGGTCTGGGTCGGCGTCAGCTGACCCGTGCTCGCCGTGATCGCGTAGATGAACACAGTCTGGATATCGTTATTTGATACCGAGCCCGCGTCCATCGTGTATAAGTACTGCCCGGCAATCCGAAAGTCAACCGGGTTGCAGCCCACGGGGAAGTAGGTCAGGTTCTGCTGCCGCTGGTTCTGCTGCACGCCCAAACGACCCGTCGCGCCGTCGATCGAAAACACTGTAATCGCGCCGACCGGGTGATAGATTGCCGGGTTCGTTGTGTCCTGGCAGGGGTAGTCCGCCGATGGCCCCACCTGCGACGGCGGCGAGCTGACCCCGTTTTGCAGGCCCGGATTCACGTAGCGGGTAAGCGCGAAGAGGTGCGCGCCGGCGGAGTCGGCCAGGAGTCGAATCGGCCCGTAACCTTGGGGATTGTAGGAGAGCTGCGGCGACAGCTGCCCGAAGCCGCCGATCGAGAACAGCGTGATGTTGGAGCTGTCGAATCCGGTAAGGGTTCCTTCAAGCGGGTTCGCCGCGCCGCTCGAAGTGGTCGCGTTCGCGTCGGTGGTCGCGGTGCCCGCATTCAGCGCGTAAAAAAAGCGGTTGCGGGAAGGGATCACGGCGCGCGTCGGGTTCGGTCCTCCCGAGCCGATCGGCGAACCGGCCAGCCCGGAAAGATTACCGAAATTGTTGTCCTCACGGAACTCGCCGATCATGCCCGCGGGCTGCCCTTGTGCGCTGGTACCGAGCACATACGCGTAGCCGACAGTTCTGTTGTTGGAGCAGGAGCTGAGACTGAGTGCAAGACCCGAGACCCCGGCCAATGCCGCAGCGGTACGGGCGAAACTGCGAAACTTCATGCGCTTCCTTTGGCTCTGCCGGCGCGCGTTCGCGGCAGGGTACGGTGATGACGTGTAGCGCGATTATAAACGGGAAGCGCGTCGGCTTGCCTGAGACGCCGGACGGCGTCCCAGGGTTGCCGCTCTTACCAGACATGACATGCGTCAGCGGGCATCATCGGGTCGCCCTGATGGCAGCCGAACGCTTGGCCGAACTTTTCAAAGTTCTGCACCGTGCCATTGGCGCGGAACTCACCCGGTGAGTGCGGGTCGGTCTTGGCCGCCACGCGCTCCGCCGCGTCCGTGATGTTGGAGCACCAAATCTGCGCGAAGGCGATAAAGAAGCGCTGGTCCGGAGTGAAACCGTCAATCTTCTTAGCCCGGTCCGCCGCGGGCTCCTCGGCCAACGCCTTTTGGAGCGCCGCGTAGGCGATGCGGATGCCGCCGTTGTCCGCCGTGTTTTCACCCAGCGTCAGCTTGCCGTTCAGCTTTTGCCCGGGGACGGGCTCGAAGTTGCCGTACTCTTTCACCTCGCAGCTGGTGCGCTCGTCGAACTTCGCTTTATCTTCCGGAGTGAACCAGTTGCGCACATTCCCTTGCGGGTCATACTTCGAACCCTGGTCATCGAAGCCATGGGTCATCTCGTGGCCGATCACCACGCCGATGCCGCCGTAATTTACCGCGGGGTCGATTGATTGCGAGTAGAAGGGCGGCTGCAGGATGCCCGCCGGAAAGTTGATGTCATTCTGCGGCGGGTTGTAGTAGGCGTTCACGGTGGGCGGCGTCATGCCCCATTCGCGCTCGTTGACAGGCTTGCCGATGTGGCCGAGCTCCCAATCCTCGTTGAAGGTCGAAGCGTTGTGCAGGTCTTGCACAAAACTCGTCGGGGTCACCTGCACGGCTGAGTAGTCGCGCCAGTGCTCGGGGTAGCCGACCTTGTCGCGGAACGTCGCGAGTTTCCCAAGCGCCTCGTGCTTGGTCGCGTCCGACATCCAGGGAAGCTGCTCGATGTCGTCGCCGAGGGCGGACTTCAAATTCGCGACCAGCATTTCCATGCTCGCTTTGTTCTGCGGCGGGAAGTTTTGCTTTACCCAGTCCTGACCCACAGCCTCGCCGAACTGCCGGTCGGTGAGCTGGGTGCAGCGCTTCCAGCGGGCCTGCTGCTCGGCTTGGCCGCGCAGGGTTTTGCCGAAGAAGTCAAAATCCGCATCGTCAAAAGGCTTCGACAGCCAGGGGGCGACCTCGTCAGCCGAATGAATACGAAGGTAGCTTTTGAGCGCGGGCAGCGGCTGCTCATCAATGACCTTATTCAAGGTGCGGATGAAGTCCGGCTGGCCGACGTTGAGAGTCGTGAAGGCCGGGGTGCCCTCGCCCGTGAAGAAGGCCGGAAAATCCACGTCGGGCGCGAGCGTTTTCAGGTCGGCGACAGCCATGGGATGGTAGCGCTTGTCGGGGTCGCGCAGGTCCACGCGCGGGGTGGAGCCTTGGGCGAGCGCGGTTTCGATGTCCATCACGCTCTTAGCTTCGGTTTCCGCCTTCGCCGGGTCATCGCCCAGCAGCTTGAACATGCTCACAAGGTAGTCGTGGTATTGCGCGCGCAGCTTGACCGAGCGCTCGTCGGTGGCGAGGTAATACTCGCGGTCGGGGAGCGTCAAGCCGCCCTGGCCCAGGCTCGCGATCTGCTTGGTCGAGTCCTTCTGGTCTTGCTGCACGGCGAAGGAGAACAGCCCGTCGGAAATGTACTTTTTATCGCCCAGAAAACCCGCGATCTCCTTCTTGTCCATGATGGCGTCGATGGCCTTCAGCGAGGGCTCGAGCGGCTTCACACCCAGCGTGTTCGCTTGGTCCACGTTCATGCAGGCGGCGAAAAATGTCCCGTACTGCTTTTGGAGCGCGTCCTTGGGTGAGTCCGCGGCCTGCTTCAGCTGGGTATACAGGAGGTAGTTGTTGCGTTCGGCCAACTGATTGAACGTGCCCCAGCGCGCCTGGTCCGCGGGGATGGGGTTTGCCTTGCGCCAACCGCCGCACGCGTACTGGTAAAAGTCCTTGCAAGGGTCAGCGGACTTGTCGAGCGAGGCGGTATCGAAAGATTTGAGCGCCTTCGGCGGAGCCGGAGCGGTGTTCGTGTCCGCCGGCGCGAATTGCTGGGCGTACAGAGCAGGGGTGAGAAGAACAGCCGAGGCGAGGGCGAGCAGACGCATGAGTGAGCACCTTCGGGAATCGAGAACCGGCCGGGTCGGCCTTTGTGTACAAAACGTAACACGAAGGTGGGAGAGCGGCTGGAGGCGAACTCCTTTTAAAGTGGAAGTTTCTCGATTTCGCGCATTGGTAAGTACAGGCGCTCGGGCCGGTCTGGGAAGGCGGT
>CAXTUV010000020.1:0-15823 GCA_964247445.1 uncultured Acidobacteriaceae bacterium
TTTTCTCATGGAAGCCGCGCGGGGCATTTTGGAGCCGCTGCAGTCATGTGGCCTCATGAGAAGATCGTGATGACACAAGCCAACCACCAACCAGCTTTTACCGTTGACATCTGGGGTGAGTTCACCCACAAGGGCGTGAGCTACGATCTCGCGCATCTCCGCGCTTACGACACAATGTTTGAGCGCCCTCTTTTACCTGGGAAACCCGTGGAGCGCTACTCAGTCAAGGTTAGCTTCAGCCACCACTGCTTTACCAAAGGCCTGCCTGCCCCAGGCGGCGAGGAGTACGATTTCGCTCTTCGCTATGACCACAGGGGCGACCGCCGCCTTTTCGATGCGCGGCGCTGGCAGCTGTCCAAGCAGCTGCCCACGCTGATCGCCGGCATGCAAGGGCGCAAGTGTCTGCGAACCGGCAGGGGAAACTTTCTGTCGGTCCAGGTGGTAGATGAAAACGGGGCTGATGTGGAATATGAGATATATTTCCGTACTTGGAAGCCAAGCCGTGGGCGCATCCAGATGCATATTGAGAGTGCTTACGTGAGGGATCCCTTAGATACTGATCAGCCAGGCTTCGGAGCGAGCCGGCGCAAAGGTGTTACGCCTATTGCGTTCTTAACCATTCTTCACAACACCCTGAACCAGATTCCAATTAAGCACTAAACACAAAAGCCCAAAATCGGGCTTTTGTGGTCACTTCTGTTGAATCGGCTCGGCCTCTTGGGCATCCCACTCTCTGGTAGGGACCAGTTGCCTGGCGGTGTCAACGCCACGGTTTGCACCGCTCCGCTCATACGCTGACGATTCTAGGATACCTGAGCCGAGAACAGGCGTACAGACATTCTTCAGCCGTTTTGCTCGTGTGTTCCGATTTAGGTCGGAAGCCCCTTGCGGTCTCAGCGAAGAATTGCGCTAGCCGTGGCTGAGTGCGAGCACGCCGCGGAAGTCTGATCTCAAGGGCCGTGCCATAGAGGCCGTTCTCCTGCGCACACTTACGAAGTCTCGGCCTGGTGGGCAATGCGCGTGAAGTTCGCCACAATCGGCCTCTGGTCGCCGGCCGCGTGCGCCAGCTCGACTGTGCTTGCGACCTTCGCGCCTTGGAGCGGCACACACACGGCTTCCGTGGATGGAACGCGCTCGACGCACGCGGGAGCAATGGACACGCCGAATCCCACGCCGACCAGGCGCAGAATCGAGAGCCAGTGCGAAGCCTCCTGCACAATCCTCGGCCGAAATCCGTGCTCTTCAAACAGCGTCAACGGCTTTTCAAACGCACGCGCCCCTGCGGACCGCGGATAGTAGACGAACGGTTCGCCGCGCAGCACCGCGGGTGAAATGCTCTTCTGCCCGGCATGGACGTGGTGCACCGGCAGCACGGCCACGTAGGGTTCAGAAAACAGCGTGGACACACGCATGGTTCGGTCGGCATCACCGTCTCGGAGAATGCCTACGTCAAGCGTTCCATCTGCCAGCTCTTCGACGACTCGGGAGGTAAACGATTCGTGCAGGTGAAGCTCGACCCGCGGGTAGGCCTTGCGATAGGCCTTGAGGATGCCGGGCAGCGTGGTGAGCATGGCGGAGCCCACGAATCCGATATGCAGCGAGCCGACCTCACCCTGGGCGACGCTGCGGGCCTCATCCATGTCGCGCCGCACGATGCGCAGCGTGCGCCGCGCCCGCTCCAGGTAAGCTTCTCCCGCGCTCGTCAGTTTTACGGAACGGGAGGTGCGCGTGAAGAGCGGATAGCCGATAAGCTTCTCCAGTCGGCGGATTTGCTGCGAAAGCGGCGGCTGCGACAAGTGCAGCTTCTGCGCCGCGCGTCCGAAGTGCAGCTCCTCCGCGACCGCGACAAAGTACCGAAGGTGCCGCAGTTCTACGTCCTCATCCATATGCCGAACATCTTAATGCCTCGAAACAAGATATTGGACCTTGCCAGCAACTGTTCGGCAGACTGTTGATGAGAGGTGCTCCGATGATGGTTTCCTCGCCCTTGCCGCTTAGCTCTGAAGACATCGCGTCCACGCCGCTGGTGCTTGAGATCCGTTCGCTGCTCCCCGGCGGCGATGCCGCCGCCTTCCGCGCCTTGAACGAGGAGTGGATCAAACGCCACTTCACCCTCGAGGCCAGGGACATCGAAACGCTTGAAGACCCGGACAGGCTCATTCTTCAGAAGGGCGGCTTCGTCTTCCTAGCCTATGCGGCGAATGAACCGGTCGGCTGCGCGGCGCTGATCGCGCTGGGCGGCGGCGTTTACGAGCTGGCCAAAATGGCGGTTGCGCCGCACCTGCGCGGCCGAGGGCTCGGCCGCCGCGTGCTGCTGCACGCCATTGAGCATGCCAGAAGCCTCGGCGCGAAATCCTTGTTCCTCGGCAGCAGCACCAAGCTTCCTGCCGCGGTGCACCTATACGAGTCCGCAGGCTTTCGGCATGTTCCGGCCGAAGAGCTGCCGCCGATGCCTTACACCCGAGCCGACGTCTTCATGGCAATGCAGTTGTAAAGTGTCTGCCGATCAAGGCGATTCGGCTGAGCCGAAAGTTGATCGTCTATCCGGCCTCGTCCTTTACCCATCCTTTGTTTCCCATCGATTCAGCGTGGCGTGAATGACTGAGAGCAAATCCGGCAATTCCGAGCCTTCAGGCCAGAGTTCTACTTGAAGGCGGCTTACCATAGGGATCGCCCTTGCGAGCAGTTTCACTCCGGCAGGGGTAACCGTGACAAACCGGACGCGCGTGTCGTCCGCGCCTACCTGCTGGCTGACCAGCTTTTTTGCGCGGAGCGCTTTCATCATAAGAGAGACCTGGGCCACCTGCACTCCGCTGAGTTTGGCGATATCACGATGGTTCGCCCACCCCTGCGTGTGATTCAACCAGGCCGATAAAGCAAGAATGGCAAACTGGGTGTGGGTCAGGCCCATCAAGCGCAGCGAAGTTTCAACATGCCGCTGGTACGCCAGCGAAAGCCTCCAGATGGCAAAGCCGGCCGCTTCAGCAGGAGTTTGCAGCGTTCCGGCGGCGAACAATCGGTGCAGGTCATTCTCCTTCGAATTCTCAGTCATTTTCTTCATCCTGCTGCATCCACCCAATCGGATGCAGCATCAGTTTATATGTAAATAAATTGCATATAAATATTTGGGGGCTGAACGGACTTGTAAACACAGAATCCTGAATTGCCACGCCTAATACATGGATGCGCCACCCGTTTTCTTCCTAGCTTGATAGGAAGGGCTTGTCCGAAAGATCCATCGCAGTCGACGGCATTCTGATGGCATGTAAGCGAGCGAAGTAGGCACGCTTCAACGCCGAAGTATATCGACGAAGAGAAAGAGTGCCCTTCTCGCAACATGCGATTCTCATTCAAGATCTGCTGCCGCAAGCAATTATTTTGTGACAGCTCTAGATAACGGGTGGCATGCCACAAGACAATCCGGCGCAGCCAACAGGGTAAAAAGACCCAGGCGGCGGCACCCTAACTGGAGGATCCTTCTATGTCCAATGTCTTAATTATCGGAGCCGGTCCTGTCGGCCTCACGATGGCGGCTGAACTTGCGCGCTACGGCATCGGTGTTCGCATCGTCGACCGGAGCGATCAACCGAGTAAAACCTCGAAAGCTCTCGTTGTTTGGAGCCGTACGCTTGAACTTCTAGAGCGCGCGGGCTGCACCCCTAAGTTCACCGAGACCGGGCTTCATGCGCACGGTGCAACAATTCGCGACGGTGAACACGTTTTAGCCCGCCTCGAGTTCAACGACATCCAGAGTGCTTATAACTATGGGCTGATGATCCCGCAGCACGATACAGAGCGCCTTCTGATTGATTACCTTGGAACTCTTGGTGTGACGGTTGAGCGGCAGGTGGAATTGATTGGCTTCGCCGATCAGGGCGATCATGTTTCGGTTCGCCTGAAGCATGCCGACGGGCGCGAGGAGGAAGCGATGACGCCTTGGCTGATCGGCTGCGATGGCGCCCGCAGCTCGGTGCGGACCAGCCTTAAGCTGGAGTTCCGCGGCTCGACCCAGGATGACGATTGGCTTCTCGCCGATGTGCGGGTGAACGGCGATGCCGTGCCGCCGAACGACGAGATTAGCGTCCGTCTACACCGCGACGGACCTTTCGTTATTTTTCCGATCCCGGGAGGACGTGCGCGCATCATCGTGACGATCGGCAAAACAGAGCCTGGGCATACGAGGCCGGATCCTACCCTTGAGGAAATACAAGGCTTGGTGGACCAACGCGTGGGTGGAGGTATCCAACTTTCAGACCCTGTGTGGCTTTCCAACTTCCGCATCAACGAACGCAAGGTCGATGATTACAAGCATGGCCGCATTTTTTTGGCAGGCGATGCTTCGCACATTCACAGTCCGGCGGGCGGGCAAGGCATGAACACCGGTATGCAGGATGCCATGAATCTCGGCTGGAAATTGGCGATGGTGATGCGGGGCCAAGCATCCCCAATCCTGCTTGACAGCTATAGCCCGGAGCGAAGCGGCGTCGGCGAAAAAGTGCTGCGTAGCGCTGTTCGGATGACCGACGTAGCTACATTAAACAATCCGATAGCCCAATCGGCCCGCAACATCGCCTTGCACCTCCTGTTTGGGTTCCATACCATGCAGGAAGTTGTGCCTGCCACTTTGAGCGAGGTCGAAATCTCCTACCCGGACAGCCCGCTTTCAACCGGCTCGGACGCGGGCAAGCGATGGGCACCTAAAGACTATGATGGCCCGCCCCCGGGAGTCGGCGGAGAACCGCGCTTCGTGCTATATACGGCAGACAAGGAGAAAGGCGCGGCACTGGCGGCGCGGTTCCCGAAGCTGCTCGAACCGGAGCCGCGTTCCCCCGTCAATCCGGAGAGCCTGCTGATTGTGCGCCCGGATGGATATGTCGGGTTTGCAGCGAAGAGCCGCGCTTGGGAAGAGGCTGAAAACTACCTTGAACCGCTGCAAGCAGCTTAATGAAACCTGCGAAGCCCGATCGGCGGCAGATTAGAGCTGCTCTGGATGTTGTGGAGCAGCTGACGCTCGGGAACCCGGAATGTGAAGGAGGAGTACGGGCACGGCGGAACCTTTGATTAGGCTTATGCGGCGGCCGGCTAGGCTGGGGCGGGACCGGGATGGAGTGCGCCGGTGCTGCGTGCGCGAGCACCTGAGTTGAAACACATTTGTGGTTTGCGGCAGCATAACGTAGCCACCTTCAGGATGCGCACCCGCCGTTATCTCCTGCCAGAAGAACTCGATGCACCGGCGATCCACATCTGAAGGCCGAAGCTGCAGCTGTTGGACAGCTGCACTTCGCCGAGAACGCCGGCCTCGCGCAGCACGGCCAAGCCGTGCAGGAAAGACCACAGCGTGTGAGAGGCCTCCCAGGCGTGTGCTTCTCCGTAAACGCGGGTCACCTGTTTTAGAAAAAACTCCGTGTTTCGTGTGCATTGCGGGTTTCCGTCCGGGTCATTTCCCGATGTCTTCAGGTAGAGGGCAAATACCCGCGGCTGCTCGTGAGCAAAGCGCAGATAGGCTTCTGAGATTGCATGAATGGCAGCTGCGGGCCCTTTTCGGCCCGCAGCCTTTTGCATAACCTCGAGCATCCGTAAACGGGCCTCCTCCGCCAAGGCCGCCTCCAAAGCCGCGAGGCTTTCGAAGTAGCGGTAGAGAGCATTCGGAGCTAGTCCGAGCGCGGACGCTACGGATCGGATCGCGAGATTTTCAATACCCTCCTCTTCGACCTGCCTCATCGCGGCAGCTAAAACCCTGTCCCGATCTGTCTTCGCCGGATACGCCATAGAAAACAATGTACATCTTGACGCGGCCGGCAAATCTTGTGTACGGTGTACACAATGGTTGATGGACGTTGTACACCAGGCCTTGCAGTATTCAAGGAGACGCACTCATGGCAGACTCGCAGACAGTCGCACTTGTAACCGGAGCAAACCGGGGCATCGGATTTGAAACAGCCCGCCAACTAGGGCAGAAAAACATTACAGTGGTCGTTTCCGGTCGGACGTTGCAATCCGCTCAGGAAACCGCAGATAAATTAAAGGCGGAAGGCGTTGATGCCTTTCCAGTGAAGCTGGAAGCGACCAGTGCTCCTGATCGCGAAGCGGTCGCGAAGACAATTGCCGAGAAGTTCGGCAAGCTCGATATTCTCGTCAACAATGCCGGTGCCGCGGCACCTGGCGGCCTCTTCGGTACTCGGGTTTCTGAAACAAGCGAGGAAGAGCTGCAAGCCGTTCTCGGCACAAATCTTTTCAGCGTAATCGCTCTGACGCACGAGCTTCTTCCGCTACTAAAAAAGAGCGAAGCTGGCCGCATCGTGAATGTTTCAAGCGTTCTCGGATCGCTGACAGTTCAATCCGATCCCAACGGTTCGGCCGGACCCCTGAAGGTGCTTTCTTACAACTTGTCAAAAACCGCTCTGAACGCTTTCACCGTCCATCTTGCCGCCGAGCTGAAGGAGACCAGCATCAAGGTAAACGCAGCCCATCCCGGCTGGGTCAAAACTGAGCTGGGTACCGATTATGCGCCCATGGAAATCCCCGAGGGTGCCAAGACAAGCGTGGATCTCGCACTCATCGGTCCTGACGGTCCTAACGGCCGATTCGTCCACCTTGGAAATGAGCTTCCCTGGTAGCCGAAGAGCTTGCTGTGTTGAGGGGGCACGCCACTGCACGCAAATGCCCTCACAGCATTGCCTAGAAGCATTTAGCACCCCGGAGACGAAGTCAATTGTAGGACGTATACGCGGAAGATGTAGATAGGCATTGCACACCGAGAGTGAAGATTTGATCAGCAATCTCGCGCTCTACGAAGCAGCGCCGTCGCGAGGAGGATAGATGGCAAAGGTAGGTTTAGTCACAGGAGCCAACAAAGGCATTGGCTTTGAGGCATCCCGGCAGCTGGCGCGAGCTGGCTTCACTGTGCTGCTGGGCGCGCGTAATACTGACCGCGGCAGGCAGGCCGCCCGTACGCTGCAGGGAGAGGGACTCGATGTCCGTGCTGTTGACGTCGATCTGGAGCGTGCCGCTGAAAGCGGTTCCGCCCTCGTCAAGCAAATCGGTGACGAATTTGGATGTTTGGACGTGCTCATAAATAACGCGGGCATCTGCGACCGGGAGGATGGTCCAGCCAGCAGCGTCGGCATCGAGACGATGCGGCGCACCTTTGAGACAAACTTTTTCGGCACTGTAGCGTTCACGCAACCCTTGCTTCCGCTGCTGCGCGCAGCGGATAGTGCGCGCATCGTAAATCTTTCGCGGGCTCGGCTCCCTTGCAGTTAATGGGGATCCCAACTCGCCGTTCTATCCAGTCAAGATCCTCGCCTATAACGCCTCGAAAGCGGCGCTGAATATGTTTACCGTGAACCTTGCGTACGACCTGCGCGATACCAGGATCAAGGTTAATTCCGCCAATCCCGGCTTCGTGGCTACTGATATGAACAACCACAGCGGCCCGCTCACCGTGGAAGAAGGGGCAATCGAGGTTGTGCGCCTCGCTCTGCTGCCCGATGACGGCCTCACCGGAGGCTTTACCGGCAAGGAAGGCACATTGCCTTGGTAACAGCAGTGCTTATGGAAGTAGCCGTTAACTATTCGATCGGACGTTTGCTTCGGGCCTGAAAGCATGTTCCCGGAGATTTGCGAGTTGGAGTGCTAAGGCTGCACATAACCGATAAGTCGGCCCACCCTTTGCGCCGGCTTGCTCTTCCAAGGCGGGGAGAGTTGCGCGCAGCGATCCCGCGTTCGAGCCGATCTGGAAAGAGCTGAACAAGCGCAAAGCCATGGTGTTCGTCCATCCGGCCAATACCGGTATCACCGGGCTCCCCGGCATCCCCGGACCGGTGGTTGACTTCCCAATGGACACGACCAGAGCAGCGATCAGCATGTTGAGCGCCGGCCATCTGGAACGCTTCACGGATGCCAAGATCATCCTGTCCCATGCCGGCGGCGCGCTGCCGTATTTGGCGGGCCGTGTAACGAACCTCCTGCACACCTATGTCCGCAAGGACCGGTCGCAGGAGTTGCTGCTCGAAGACTTGAAGAAGTTCTACTTCGATACAGCGATTTCGACTCCGTCCGCCTTGCCTTCGCTCACCGCCGTCGCAAAGCCAGACCACATCCTGTTCGGGTCCGACGATCCTTACCCTGCCGTCGAAGATCTCAAAACCTTCACTCAGCAGCTCGATGCGTATCCCGGTTTCGAGCCCGGCCAACTGGATGCGCTTAACCGCGCCAACAGCGAGGCCCTGTTCCCGCGCTTAAAGAAAGCTTAGCCATCCCGTTCCCACCTCATTCCGGGCCGCTCCATTTGTAGGGGCGGTCCGGTTCACCCTTTGCAAGAACGGAGACACCCCATGGCCATCATCGGCAAAGTAGGCGACATTGAAGTCGCCCGTATTTTCGACACATCCCTTCTCGGGTTTACCGCGCAGGCCTGGTTTCCGAACTTCGACCGCGAAGTGCTGCGCCCCCATGAGCACTGGCTCTGCCCCGTCCACTACGATGCAGAAAGCGGCCGCTTCCCGATGCCGGTCAGCAGCTTCGTGCTGCGCATCGCCGGCAAAAATGTGTTGATCAACACCTGCATCGGCAATCACAAGTCGAGACCCCAATACCCCGAGATGCACATGCTGGACACGCATTACCTCGACCGCTTGGCGAAGGAAGGCCTGCGCCCGGAGGATATCGACTATGTGCTCTGCACGCATCTTCATGTAGACCATGTCGGCTGGAATACACGGCTGGTCGATGGGCGCTGGGTGCCCACCTTTACCAATGCACGGTACGTCGTTTCGCGTAAGGAGTTCGAGGCAGCGCAGCAGGAACTCAGCAATCCCAAGATCATGCCGGTAGCAAAGGCGACGTTTGAAGATTCTGTGCTGCCGATCGTCGAGCCGGCAAGATCCTGCTGGTCGATGACTTTTATGAGCTGCTGGACTGCATCCGCCTGACACCTTATCCGGGCCACTCGCCAAACCACGTCAGCATCGAGCTTCGCTCCAAAGGCAAGCTGGCCGCCTTTGTCGGCGACCTCGTTCACTCACCCATTCAGGTTCCCATGTGGAAGTGGAGCACAGTCATCGACTGGAACCAGCCCATGGCCGCAGAGAGCCGGCGCAAGCTCTTTGAGTTCTGCGTTTCGGAAAACGCGCTGCTGATCCCAGGTCACTTCGAGACCCCGTATGCAGGTCGCATTCGAAGGGCGGGGGACACCTTCGCAATCGAGTTTGGCTGGTAGCCAACCCCGAATCATAGCCGCGTCTCATCGGCCCGAGACTGAATCGTTTACACCTGCAAAGGAGAAGGTATGCGCATAGCGCTGGAAGAGCATTTCACCATCAACCACCCAGAGCACATCGATCGCTGGCGCAGCATGGTGCCTCAAGTCCCGAGGGAAATCGCCGACAAAGCGGTTGCGAAATTTACAGACGTTGGGGACCGGCGACTGGAAGAGATGTCCAAGGCGGGCATCGACTTGGCCGTGCTTTCAAACATAGGGCTGGTCCAGAGTGTTCTTGACCCGCATGTTGCCCTTCGCCTGTCCAAGGAGGCGAATGATTACCTTGCCTCGGTGGTTCAAAGAATCCAAAGCACTACGCGGGGTTTGCCACCGTACCGCTGCAAGAGCCTGAAAAGGGAGCCGACGAGCTCGAGCGAGCGGTGAAGGAGCTGGGAATGGTCGGAACCCTGCTGCTCGGGCAGACCAACGGCGAGTATTACGACGACAAGAAGTTCGATCCTTTTTGGGAACGAGCTCAGGACTTGGACGTCCCCGTCTACCTGCATGCCGCGGATGCAATCACCATGCCGGTAACGTATGCGGGACATCCTGAGATGCTTGGCGCCACATGGAGCTGGACTGCGGAAACCGCCTCCCTTGTCTTACGTCTGATTTGGGGCGGTGTCTTTGAGCGCTTTCCGAAAGTGAAGCTGATCGTCGGCCACATGGGAGAAGCGCTGCCCTATATGCTTTGGCGCCTTGACCGCCGCGTACAAGCCTTCGGCCTTGGTTCGGGAATCAAGGTCTCGGATGCTATGCGCCGCAACATCATACTTACGACGTCCGCGGTCTTTTCAGACGATCCTCTGACCTGTGCACTGGCTGCTGTGGGGGAAGACCGAATCGTGTTCTCGGTCGATTACCCCTTTGAAGACATGGTCTATGCCAGCGAATGGCTGGATAAAGCACCTGTTTCGGAAACGGTTCGAGAGAAAATCTCTTGGAAGACAGCGGCCGGTCTGTTGAGGTTGAAGAATGTTGCCATGTAGGACGGTTCTCTCACCGATGAAGAGGCCCGAAATACATGGGCGCTACTGGTAAGTAGCGGATTGCTCTAAAGTCTGGCGCGGAGGGATTTGGAGATGTCCACGTCCCTCCGCACTTCATTTGAGGTCAGATCAGCGTATGGAAAGTATGCAGGACCGCGCAGGAGAAAAGCAGGATGAAGTCGCCCGTTTCCTATGTCCTTGATGCAGAACAGGAGTACGCCTGGGCCGTAGAGCCTTCTCGCCCTGTTTTCCCCATGCTCGCTCTCGAGACCGGTCGCAAATTTACTCCGGTCGTTTGGCAAAACGCTCACAGTGCTGTGCTTCAAAAATACCCGGCGCTGTCGGGCCGCATCGACAAGGATGCTGGGGAAAGACCACGGTTGGTTCTTGGGGACCAGCACATCCCCCAGTGCAGCTTAGAGCATGTGCCAGCTCACCAGACACTCCGTGCCTTGATGGAACGCGAAGCGCTGGTGTCCTTCGGTCTGGGCGATCGGACCCTGTCCCGTCTCGTTGTTGGGGAAGGTGAAACATCGACCTTTCTTGTCTTCGCGGCGCACCACGCCATCTGCGACGGGTACAGCAATGCCCTCATCGTTCGGGACCTGCTTCTTGCTGCTGAGGGCAAATCGGTCGGATCGATTGCTCCACCCTTGCCCTCCCTTGGAGAGCTGCTCGGTCTTGGCCAACCAACTCCATACACGCAAACGCTTGCTGAGCCTTTTTCGCCGGGCTGCGATGAGCAAAGCTTTCCTCCAGCGCGGATGGATTTCCTACGCTTGGAAGGAGATGTCCTCGACAGGCTTCGTCGGCGCGCCAGGCAAGAGCAGTCCACCATTCAGGCCGTCTTGATCGTAGCGTTGTACACAGCGGGCAAGTACCTCCGTCCGAGATGGCAAAAAGGAAGCCTCTTGTGCTTATCGCCTGCTGACCTACGACCGGTCTTGGGACTTGGGCAACAACCAGGTGTCTTGCTGGCCACATTGCCTACCCAGTTGAACCCCGCCGAGGATCACTTTTTTTGGGATAAATCACGGCAGATAACAGCGGGCCTGAAATCCATGCGCACACTGGAAGCGGCAAAGGAAGGACAAAAGCAGCTTCGACAGTTCTTCAGCCGGGAAGTGGACCCCTGCAGACGGGAGACGATCGATCTACGTGCCTTCCATCACGATTTGATGGTGACGAACCTTGGAGTGGTCGATGTCTTATTCAAGGACATTGATTTTGAATTACGGCAGATCTACCAGGCTGTTGCGAGCGGAACCAGTGATGACGCCCAGATCGTTTCGGCGCTCACCCTCAACGACGTTCTCTTTCTTAATCACGTGAGCCGCGATCCTATCGAAGGCTTACTGCCACAAGCAGAGAGCATCCTCTTGCAAGCTGTAGCTGGCTAACCAGGGCCGAGGCGAAGGCTCCAGTAGAAGGGCTGGCGAAGGGACTTGAAGCTCTCTCGTCCCTCCGCCAGCTTTTAGATCAGGGTGATCCCGCCATCCAGGCGAAGCTCGCTGCCGGTCGTAAACCGGGAGTCGTCCGAAGCGAAGTACAACGCGGCCGCGGCGATTTCATCCGGCTCGCCCATGCGGCCGAGCGGGACCTTGGCGGCCATCTGTCCGAAGGCCGCGATCTGATCTGGACTCAAACCCATTTTGCCGCCGATCGGCGTATTGATCGGTCCCGGCGTGATGGTATTGACACGAATCTTGCGTGGCGCCAGTTCCACCGCGAGGCTTAGCCCAAGCGAGCGTAACGCGGCCTTGCTGGCACCGTACGCGCTCAGGCCCGGCATACCCTGGATGGCGGCACTCGAAGAAGTCAAGATAACCGATGAGCCCTCCGAGAGGAGCGGCGAAACGTATTTCAACAGGAAGTAGGGACCTCGTACGTTGACGTTGAACAAATCGTCAAACACCGATTCTTCGGTCTGCTCAAGCGGACGTACACGGGCAATACCTGCATTCGCGAAGACCACATCGATATGGCCATGTTTTGCCTTAACCTCATCGACCAGGGCTTTTACCGCGCCTGGGTCGCCAGCATCTGACTGAATTACGTCGACCCCGGGCATTGCCTCACGCGCCGCCTCTACCCCGGCCGCACTGCCTCCGGTGACGATCACCGTGGCACCCTCCTGGTGAAACAGCTTCGCGGTCGCCGCGCCCATGCCGCTCGTCCCGCCTGTGATCAAAGCAATCTTTCCGTTCAATTTCGCCATCCCACCCTCCATACTTCGTTTGTACATTCACGTTCCATACTTATGAGTACGTAAATCTCGTAAACGTTGCAGGAACCGGTAGGTGGAAACCAAAGTTCAGAAACGATCTCCTGGCCGTCCCCTTGCCTTCGACCCAGGGGAAGCGCTCGACCGCGCCGTCGAACTGTTCTGGCAGTACGGCTATGAAGCTGTCGATGTGGAACGCATCGCCCAGGCGGTCCACGTCACCAAGCCCGCGCTGTATCGGCAGTTCGGAAACAAGCCGACGCTGCTGCTCAAGGCTGTGGAGCGGTACACGCAAACCTATGGCGCACCAATGTTGCAAGCATTTTTGGATGAGCCCGACCTCCAGAAGGCCGTCACAGGATTTTGCGAGGCGACGGTCAGGACCGCGACGTCCGACTCCCGCCTGGGCTGCATGATGGCTTCGGCGGTTATGGGAGAGTCGGAGCGGGTAGCGGAGATTCGTGCCTATGTTGCACGCGGCCTCGCGCTCGGCGCGTCCGTCATGACCGAACGGTTTCAGCTGGAAGCCAAAGCCGGCCGGCTGTCAGCGACGGTGTCGGCCAAGGTGCGAGGCCGCATCCTGGTAGACTTAATGCAGGGTTTACTGCTTCGCGCACGCACCGGAGTGCCGCAGGCAGAACTGCTCGCCGACGCACGGAGCTATGTGCCCCTGATTCTGGCGTAGCACGGAATGAGCTAAGGGCAGAGTGGGAGCAAGCAGCCCGGCTGGCCTCAACCTCCAACGTCTGCCAGCAGTATCTCGGGCGGTTACCGCAAAGTTTGCTGTAGAGCAGGAGCCGGTCCGTTGCTGTCGATTGCGCGGAACATGGCAGCCTGGAACCACTGGTATTCGAGTGTGCTGCTTAATGCAAGCGGCTCGTCATTCTTGTTGAAATAATCTGCAACCGGCTGTCCGGCAAGAACTGGAGCGGGCATGTGCGCCAGGATGGCTTGGAAATAAGCTCTCATGGAGAGCACAACCCTCGGATCGGTTTGCTGCCAGTAGGCGAGGGCAACGCGGTTGGCACCGATCTCGATCTCGTACAGCGTCTGAGCAGGATGTTGGTGACATGCTTGCCACCAGTGGGCCATCTCATGCATAAAGGTCCAGCGATGGACGTAGGTGTCGAAGGTCGAATATGCCAATTTGTCTGAACCTGCTAGATCGCGAAAGAATGCCTTTTCGGCGACCGTGAGAGTTGACCAATCCGAGGTTCGAACAAGGTTTGCGTGGTCTTCATATTGACCAAACGACGGCTTGTTGAAGAGTTCGACCGCTGGTTCTGTGATGGAGCACGACAAGCGAACACCATGCACACTGCGAATGAAGGCATCGCGTAGCTGCTTCGCTTGGAGGAGCTGTGCTTTTGAATCCACGGGAACCAATGCCGGTGCCGAGCGCGCTGGGAACGACGCCTGCGTGGGAGTGAAGACTAGGATTGCGACACTCAGGCAGAAGCGGCCTATCGGCATAAACCTCCCACTGTCGTTTTGTCCACACACCCCGATACTAATTGTCAAGTGCCAGTACACGAGGTCATGTAACTGCCGAGGACAGCGTATACCCCAGCGCGACACTGCATGCGCGACAGATTTGCGTCGCTCTAGGTTCGTTTTCAGCCTTCTGCGACAGTTCCAGCACGGCTTCTAAGAGCCTATCGCGACACTTTACTCTGCTCCGCCGGTCCCGGACTGCCGCACCGGCTCGAACAGGGGTGTCGGAATGCCTTCTTCCTCGCGGAAGTTGCTCAGGCCCACCCCAACCAGCCGGTAGAGCTGCGCCGGGGACAGGGCGACGCGCTCGCGCAGGGCAAGCGCCATGGCGGCAAGCTCCTCCGCGCTCGCCGGCGGCATGCCCAGCGTGATGCTGCGCGTCAGGGTCTCGAAGCTGGCGGTCTTGAGCTTCAGCACCACGGTGCGCGCCGTGCGGCTTTCCCGGCGTGAAGCAGCCCAGACCTTCTCGGCCAGACGGCGGATCGCCGGCTCAGTTTCTGCCAGCGGGATGTCCCTAGCGAAGGTGTCCTCAGACGAGATGGACCGCACCGGCCGGTCGGCCACCACTGGGCTCGGGTCGACGCCGCGGGCCAGATCGTAGAGCCGCAAGCCGTAGCGGCCGAATCGGGCCTGCAGCTCCGCAAGGGTTCGGCCTCGCAGCTCGCCCACCGTAGAAGCGCCCATTTGCTTTAACCGCTCCTCGGTGACCTTGCCGACGCCCGGGATGCGCCCCACAGGCAGGGGCTCGAGAAAGGCTTCCACGTCCTTGGGCTGGATCACAAAGAGCCCGTCCGGCTTGCGCCAGTCGGACGCGATCTTCGCGAGGAACTTATTCGGAGCCGCGCCCGCGGAGGCGGTCAGCCCGAGCTCGTCCCGGATCGCGCGCCGGACGGCCTGGGCGACGCGCGTAGCAGTGGGCAGGCCGGTTTTATTCCGGGTCACGTCCAGGTAAGCCTCGTCAAGCGAGAGCGGCTCGATGAGGTCCGTGTGCCGCAAGAGGATCGCGCGCACCTGGCGCGAAACGGCCTTGTAGCGGGCGAAGTCGGGCGGCAGGAAGACCGCCTCGGGGCAGAGCCGCTCGGCCCGGAGGGCTGGCATGGCGGAGCGGACGCCCGAGCGCCGGGCCTCGTAGGAGGCAGCGCAGACGACGGAGCGGCTGCCGCGATGAGCGACCACGACAGGCCTGCCGCGCAGGGCCGGATCGTCGCGCTGCTCGACTGACGCGTAGAAGGCGTCCATGTCGACGTGCACGATCTTGCGCGGGGGCTCCATGGAACGATTGTCCCGCCGGCACGGCTAAGCCCCCTGGCAGACCCCGCCAGCCGGAAGGCTTGCCTGGGAGGCATACCTTTGGGAATGGCGGCAGTGCTCAAAACTATGCCTGGCGCAAAGGAGCGCTTCGCCCGGCCTAGGCGCGGTTTACTAGCGTTTTCGCCCTTGAAGAGCAGTCGGATGCCGCGTTGCAGGAGCAGCGTCGGCTCAAGACTTGCCTCATAGCTATACCTTTGGGACTGGGCGAAGCTGCCTCAAGAGAAATAGCCGGAGGATCACAAATGCACCGATGCGCCCGCCCCGCCTTGCTCCTCGTAGCGTCCCTGCTTTGCGCTCTCGCAGGCCGCCCGCAGACCGGCACCGACCTTGCCCGACATGGTTGGTACGCCGACCCGGAGGTGCACATCTTCGGCAACCGGTACTGGATTTACCCCACTTCGTCCAGCCCCGAGCCGGACGCGAACGAGCACCGCGCCTTCAGCCCTCTGCAGCAAAAGCTCCGCGCCGGCCAAGTCGTCCATCCGGTCTACCTGCTGCACACCTCCATGGACGCCTTTTCGTCTCCCGACCTGGTCCACTGGA
>CAXTUV010000021.1:0-8899 GCA_964247445.1 uncultured Acidobacteriaceae bacterium
GGCGAGTTCGAGCAGCGTGAAACCCGGGTCGCGATCATCGGCCGGCCCAACGTCGGCAAATCCACCTTGCTCAACGCCCTGACCGGCACCGCTCGGGCCATCGTCTCCCCTGTCGCCGGAACCACGCGCGACGCGGTCGATGAGGTGCTTGCGTACAATGGCAAGCAGCTGCGCATCATCGACACCGCGGGCATCCGGCGCAAGGGCAAGACCAACCTCATGGCCGAGAAGCTCTCGGTCGTGATGGCGCGGCGGCACCTGGAAGCAGCGGACGTCTCGGTCCTGGTCATCGACGCGGTCGAGGGTGTCACCGCGTCCGACGCGACCATCGGCGGCTACGCGCACGAAAGCGGACGTTCGGTGGTCATCGCGGTCAACAAGTGGGACCTGCTCACGACCGCGCGCACCGACGGCAAGCCGCAGGCTGACCGTAAGTTGTACGAGGAACAGGTGCGTGACAAGCTCAAGTACCTGGACTACGCGCCGGTGGTGTTCCTGTCCGCGGCGGAGGGCAAGGGCGTTCCGCGCCTGCTTGAAGCGGTCGAGCGGGTCGCGGCCGAGCGGCGCAAGCGGGTGTCCACCGGACAGATGAACCGCTTCCTGGAGAAAGTGGATTTCGAGCGCGCGCCGGTGCCCATGGCGAAGCGCCTGCGCATCTTCTACATGACGCAGGCGGCGGTGGCCCCGCCTACCTTTGTGCTGTTTACTGACCGTGACGTCGAGCTCCACTTCTCTTATGAGCGCTTCCTTGCCAACCGCATTCGCGAAGCTTTCGGCTTCGAAGGCGCGCCCATCTGGTTTAAAGTCAAGGCGAGGAACGCGGAAAAGCAGGCATGAGCGAGTCGCCCCCCCACGCAGCTCCCGAACCGGTCCCTGAACCCGGGCCGGAGCTGACCGACGCCGAAGCCGCCCAGGCCATCGCGCGCGCCCTGGCCGACCCGCAGCGTTGGCGCATCCTGCGCGCGCTCGCTTGCGGGCAGGACGGAAAAACGCCGTGCGCCAGCCTGCGCGATGTGGTCGATGTCGCGCCGCCGACTCTGTCCCATCACATGCGCGAGCTGCGCGACGCGGGCCTAGTCGAGGAGCAGCGTATCGGCCGCACGGTCGAGTACCGTTTGCGCCGTGAGGTGATCGGAGCATTTCTAAGCGTCCTGGAGCGCGACCTGCTCGGGCGTGCTGACGATCGCTCTCCCACGACAGCTGCCTGATGCTCTCTCGCGACCCGTGCAGGGGTGGCTCTGCTGCCTCCCTTTCAGAGGTCAGCCAGGAAGATATCCCTAAACCCGCTCGAAAACATCGATGCGGTAGCGCTTGCGGCGCTTTTCCCGAATGAGCCGCCACTCCGGACGGGCCCGCCACAGCGCATGGGCTTCGTCGCCGGTCAGCGGAAACTCCGGGACGCGCGGGATGAAGTGGACCAGGACCAAGTGTCCGCCGGGCAGATGACGCGCTGCCAGCAGCCGCGCCGCCCTATCGGTGTCCTCGGGGTTCCAGAAATAGGCCACCTCGGAGATCATCAGGAGGTCGAACTCGCCTTCCGGGGATGCTTGGGGGATGCCGATCCGCGCGAAGCGCACCTGCGGCAGCTTGGCGCAGCGCTCCCGAGCTTGCTGGAGCGCGGCTTCCGACACATCGAGGCTGAGCAGGCTGTCGCAGCGGGCCGCCAAGCGCCGGGTAAATACACCGATGGAGCAGCCCACCTCCAGGGCCGTGCTGTACCGCCGGCGAGGGAGGGTGCGCAGGGTATCGCGGTACTTCCAGGCTTCGTAAAAACTGGTGGAAAGCCGGTACGGATCGGGCTTTTCGCGGTACAGCTCATCGAAGTATGCGCCGGTCATGGATTGCTTTTGCGGCTGCCCTTGCAATGACTCTTGCATGATGCACCTCGTAAACGCTCGTCAGAGTCGGACCGCCCTTCGGAGGATACAAGCCGGGCAGAGTTGTCCGCCCGCCGAAGCTGTAAGGAGCCCGCCTGGCAATTGAACCGTTCAGCGGAAGCAAGCCGCAAGCAAGAAGGTTTTGCATCGCGTGCTCGGATTAGACCATCCATTCGATGGGTATCTAAGTATTACGAAGGAGAATCTTATGGCAAAGCTGGACGGTAAGGTTGCGGTGGTCACGGGGGCGTCGAAAGGTATCGGCGCGGGGATTGCAAAAGCGCTCGGCGCGGAAGGCGCATCCGTGATTGTGAATTATGCCTCCGACAAAGCGGGCGCTGAGAAGACAGTGCAGGCGATCACGAGCGCGGGCGGCAAGGCGGTAGCCGTGCAAGGCAGCGTCGACAAGACGGCGGATGTGGAGCGCATCTTCGAGGAGACAAAGAAGGCCTTCGGGCCGACCGATGTGCTCGTGAACAATGCCGGGGTGTACGCCTTTGCGCCGCTCGATGAGATTACCGAGGATCACTTTCACAAGCACTTCAACATCAACGTGCTTGGGGTTTTGCTGGCTTCGCAGGCGGCGGCGCGGCACTTCGGCGAGCGTGGAGGCAGCATCATCAATATCGGTTCGATCGTTTCCGACAGCCAGAATCCGGGGGCAACTGTTTACTCGGCAACCAAGGGCGCGCTGGATACCCTTACAAGTGTGCTGGCCAAGGAGTTGGGCCCGAAGAAAATCCGGGTCAACAGTGTGAATCCAGGCTTTACCTCGACGGAGGGCAATGCCCATATGCGTGGGGGCGAGATGGAGGACGGAATTGTGAAGCAGACACCGCTCAGCAGGATGGGCGAGCCGGACGACATCGCCGACGCAGTCACGTTCTTCGCTTCGGAGGACGCGCGCTGGATTACCGGCGAGAAGATTCGCGTCTCGGGCGGGCTGCGGTAAAGCGTCTACACCAAGAAGAGAACAGGAGAGCACGATGGCAAAGCTGACAGGGAAAGTAGCAGTGGTGACAGGGTCGTCGAAGGGAATCGGCGCGGGGATCGCGAAGGCGCTCGGGGCGGAAGGCGCCGCGGTCGTGGTGAATTATTCATCCGACAAGGCGGGCGCTGAAAAGACAGTACAGGCGATCACAAGCGGGGGCGGCAAGGCGCTTGCGGTGCAGGCGAGCGTTCTCAAGGCGGCGGATGTCGAGCGGATGTTCAGAGAAACTGAAAAAGCGTTCGGGCCGGCAAACGTACTGGTCAACAACGCATTTTTTTTTTAATTAATGGCGCTGGACGCATTCACGGAAGATGAGTATCGACGGCAGTTCGACACCAACGTACTCGGTCCTCTGCTTACCTCGCAAGCAGCCGCAAAGCACTTCGGAAGCAATGGCGGCTCCATTATCAATGTCGGCTCCAATATCACCACGACACAGCTTCCGACATCCACGGTCTATGCCGCCACTAAGGGTGCCCTGGATCAGATAACGGGCGTGCTTGCAAACGAACTCGGTCCGAAGGGCATCCGCGTCGACTCCATCAATCCCGGTGCTACTGAAAGCGAGGGTAGGATAGCGATGTGTGCCACGCCGGACTCCGACTTTATGAAAGGCCTGATAAGCCAAACGCCGCTCGGACGGCAGGGCAAGCCGGAGGACATCGGCAAGCTGGCGGTGTTTCTCGCCTCTGACGACAGCAGCTGGATCACCGGCGAGCTGATTCGTTCCGCGGGCGGGCTGCGGTAAGCCGTATCTATACTGGGAGGGTGCGAGCTCTCCCACAGATTCGCCCCGCAACCGAAGCCGACGTACCCACTATTCACGGATTAATTGTGGAGCTTGCTGTCTATGAGCGCGAGCCGGACGCGGTTGCGATCAGCGAAGCCGACCTGCTGCGCGACGGCTGGGGGCCGCAACCGCACTTCACCTGCTTGGTGGCGGAAGCGGAAGGGCATGTGTGCGGCTTCGCGCTCTACCACCCTATCTACAGCACCTGGCAGGGCCGCGCGATGTACCTGGAAGATCTGTACATTCAGCCGGCGTATCGCGGCCGGGGCATGGGTACGTCGCTGCTGGCGCGGGTCGCCGCCGAAGCTGAGCGCGCGGGCTGCGCGCGCCTGGACTGGTCCGTGCTGACCTGGAACGAACCGGCGCTGCGGGTGTATGCGCGCATTGGGGCGTTCCGCATGGATGAGTGGCGGCGGATGCGGCTTTCAGGCGACGCGCTGGCGGTGCTGGCCGCGCAGGCTGAGGGGGTGGAGGCATGAACCCACCTAGAATCCGCGTCATCGGTGGCGGCTTGGCCGGCCCGGAAGCGGCGCTGACAGCGGCACGCATGGGTGTGGCCGTTGACCTGTACGAAATGCGCCCGGTGCGGACCACGCCCGCGCACCAGACCGAAGATTTTGGCGAACTTGTCTGCTCCAATTCGCTCAAAAGCGAAAGCGAACACACAGCGCCGTGGCTGCTGAAGCAGGAGATGCGCCGTGCCGGCTCGCCCCTGCTCGCCTGCGCTGATCGGACCGCTGTGCCCGCGGGGCATGCGCTCGCGGTCGACCGAGTGGAGTTTTCGCGCGCCATCGCGGAAGCGATCGAGCGCGAACCGCTTATCCGCGTGCATCGTGAGGAAGTGACCCGGCTCGACGGCGGGATCACGATCGTCGCGACCGGCCCGCTGACTTCGTCCGCGCTTTCGGATGAGATCGCGCGGCTGACCGGCGCGGAACACCTGGCGTTTTACGACTCCATTTCGCCCATCGTGGAAGCCGAAACCATCGATATGAGCCGGGTATACCTGGCGGCGCGCTGGGACAAGGGCACGGCGGATTACATCAACTGCCCGTTCACGAAAGAGGAGTACGAGCGATTCCTTGACGCGCTGCTGGCCGCCGAGCCGTCCGAAGCTAAAGAGTGGGAGAAGCTTCCGTATTTTGAAAGCTGCCTACCGATCGAGGAGCTGGCTCGGCGCGGGCGCGACACCCTGCGCTTCGGCCCCATGAAGCCGGTAGGCTTGCGCGACCCGCGCACCGGCAAGCAGCCCTGGGCGGTGGTGCAGCTGCGGCAGGAAAACCTTCGCGCCGACTCCTACAACCTGGTCGGCTTCCAAAATCACCTGAAGTACGGCGAACAGGCGCGAGTGCTGCGGCTGATTCCAGGGCTCGAAAATGCAAAGTTTTTGCGCTGGGGCCAGATCCATCGCAATACCTACATTCAATCGCCCAGCGTGCTTTCGCCCGAGCTGCGGCTGCGGGCACACCCTGAGATTTTCTTCGCGGGACAGATTTCGGGGGTCGAAGGCTACACGGAGTCGATCGCGATGGGGCTACTGGCCGGGCTGTATGCGGCGCGGGCGGCTTTGGGTGAGCATATCGACTGCGTTCCCCGGGCGAGTGCGCTTGGGTCGCTCGTCCGCTACATCACCGAGGCTTCGGCGAAGACGTTTCAACCAGCGAACATCACCTTCGATCTGCTCGAGCCGCTGGATCTCGAAACCCTCGATGAGGCGACGCGCAAGCGGCTCCGCAAGGACAAGAAAGCCCGGCACGCGCTGGTATGTGAACGAGCCCTGGCGGCATTCGACGGCTGGTGGGCGCGGCAGGCGAGCGGGGTACCCGCGTGACCCGGGAGCGGGCGGTCGTCTGCCTGTCCGGCGGCATGGATTCCTGTGTGTGTGCCGCGCTGGCCGCGGCACAGTATGAGGTGCACGCGCTGCATGTTTCCTATGGCCAGCGGACGGAAGCGCGCGAGCTCCGGGCCGCTCGCGAGGTCGCCGATGCGCTCGGGATTGACGGATTTCTCCACCTCGAAACCGACCTGTTCCGGCGCATCGGCGGGTCTGCTTTGACCGACAGTTCCATCGCAATCCCGACGGAGCTGAGGCCGGAGGAAATCCCGGTAACGTACGTTCCCTTCCGCAACGCGCATTTCCTCAGCGCGGCCGTAAGCTGGGCCGAGGTCCTGGGCGCGACCCGCATCTTGATCGGGGCCGTTGAGCAGGACTCTTCCGGCTACCCGGACTGCCGGCCGGCCTATTACGAGGCGTTTCAGGAGCTGGTGCGTACCGGTACAAAAGACGGCGCGATCCGCATCGAAACCCCGCTCATCCAGCTGCGCAAAAGCGAGATCGTGCGGCTCGGAGTTGAGCGGGGCGCCCCGCTGCGTGTAACGTGGTCCTGCTATGGGGGCGAGGCGGAAGCGTGCGGCGTTTGTGACAGCTGTGTCCTGCGTCTGCGGGCGTTCGCCGAGGCCGGTGTGCCCGACATGATTCCTTACGCGGCGCGCGGCTGCTGAAGCTCGAACCCTTTTAGCGAAGAAAGAGGAGACCGATGAGCATCGATTCCAAACTTCCGGCGGCTCTGTTGGCGCTCAGCGCCGTTGCCCTTCCCATGGCGTTCGGCCAAGCCAAGCCCACGGGCAGCATCCATGGCCACGCGCAAGACCCCGCCGGCGCGCCGCTCGCGAATGCAATTGTGGTGGTCACGCCGGACGCGAAGACCAACAAGTACCAGTTCACCGCGGATGCGAACGGGGACTACAAAGGCGACGGCATCGAGCCCGGCACCTACATCATCGAACTGCAAAAGGCGGGCGCGCCTGTGGATCTGACGAAGCCCGTGGACGTGCAGCAGAACGTCAAGGTTGAAGCCGGCATGGACCTGACCGAAAACTTCGACCTGAGCCGCCCCGAGTACCTGGCTAAGCTGACCCCCGAGGAGCGCAAGCAAATCGAGGATTTCAAAGCCAAGAACGCTGAGGCCAATAAGGCGAACGCCGTCATCAAGAACCTGAACGCCGACCTCCAAACGGCCCGGGCTGATATCAAGGCCAAGAACTACACCGAAGCCGACACGCTGATGACCAAGGATTCGCAGCTGAAGCCGGACGCATCGGTGATCTGGCTCGAGCTCGGGAATGCGCAGCTGGGCGAAAAGAAATACCCGGACGCGGAGACTTCGCTTAAGAAGACGATCTCGCTGGAGTCGGCAAGCCCAAAGCCGAATACGGAGATGCTGGGGGCCGCTGGGAACTCGCTCGGCGAGGTGCTGGCCGGGGAGAATAAAGTACCGGACGCGCAAGCCGCGTATGAAGCGGCTGCCAAGGCGAACCCGCCCTCGGCCGGAACGTACTACACGAACGAAACCATTATCCTGTCGCGTACGGGTTCCGCGGGAGACGCGGTTGCCGCATCGGCAGACAAGGCGATCGCGGCGGACCCGAACAAGCCGATTCCCTACTACCTGAAAGGCCAAGCGCTGATCCAGAAAGCGACCGTGGACCCGAAAACGCAGAAGATCGTCGCGCCCCCGGGCTGTGCGGATGCGTACCAGAAATACCTGGAGCTCGCGCCGGACGGGCAGTTCGCGGCGGACGCGAAGAACATCCTGGCGAGCATGGGCGAAACCGTACACACGAAGTTCAACGCCAGCAAGAAGTAGAGCGCCCCCTTGAGGGTCGCTCTACTTTGGTACAGAGGTTGACTTTTCAATCCCGGAAGCGTTCCAATCTTCCTGGGAGCGAACGTTGCCCCGGTGTTGCGAACCACCGGGGGTTCTGACTACCGCTTTCGCAGCAGCCGGACCAAGGTGCAGATTGCTAGAATCGTGAAACCATTCAGCTTCGCGATCACCAGCAAATGCACCCAGGATGTCGTTTTCGCATCCATAGGTCACCTCCAGTAAGGGATCGGCGTTCGCCGTTACCAGACGGCGAACGCCGGATGGCCGTTTCCGACCAACCTCGTTGTGCCGCTACGCAACTTGCTGAAGGTGCACCCAGTCTAGGGCTGGGAGCATGGCTTTCCAAGGCACCGAAGTAACGCCCGCGTACACTCAGCCCATGAGCTTGCCTTCTTACGACGAAGCGAGTGCCGTCGTGCGCGCGGAAGCTTCTCGCCTGCGCCCTGTGAGCACCGAAACGGTCCCGCTCGCGGAGGCACACGGCCGGGTACTTGCCGAGCCGGTCCGCGCCGACCGCGATCAGCCGCCCTTCCCCCGCGCCACCCGCGACGGGTTTGCCGCGCGCGCCGAGGACTGGCCGGGGCCGCTCGAAACCGCAGGCTTGCTTAAAGCCGGAGAGTGCTGGCAGTCTACGATAGCCCCGGGCACCTGCTTGGAGATCATGACGGGTGCGCCGGTGCCGCCGGAGCTTGACACGGTCGCCATGGTGGAGCACTGCGAGCGGAGCGGCAGTCGGATTACGCTGTCAGACGGCCGCAGGCTGATCCCAGGCGAAAACATCATCCCGCGCGGGGCCGAGGCACGGGCCGGGACCGTGATTGTGCCGTCGGGAATGCGGCTCACGCCGCACGGAATTGCATCCGCCGCAGCATGCGGCCATGCCGTGCTTGCGGTATTTGCACGGCCGCGCGTCGCCATTCTCGCAACCGGGGACGAGCTGGTCGAGGTCGGCGCTCCACCCGCACCGCATCAAATCCGCAACTCAAATACCTGGTCGCTCCACGCGCAAGTGCGCGCGCTTGGGGGCGAACCCCTGCCGCTCAAGCCCGCCCCGGATGAGCCCCGCGCGCTCGAGCAGGCCATACGAGGGGCGCTCGCAAGCGCGGACCTGCTGCTCGTTTCGGGCGGCGTTTCGATGGGGCAGTACGACCTGGTTGAGCCGGCCATGGAGGGGCTCGGCGGGCGGTTTCACTTCACCGGCGCGAGGATCCAACCGGGCAAGCCGGTGGTGTTCGGCACGCTGGGCGGCAAGCCCTTTTTCGGGCTGCCCGGCAACCCTGTCTCGACAGTGGTTTGCTTCGCGCTGTTCGCCGCGCCGGTGCTGGCTGCGCTCGGAGGAGAGCCGACTTATACACCGCGGTTCGCCCTAGCCGAGCTTGCCGCGCCGGTGCGGAACAAGCCCGGGCTCACCCGTTTCCTCCCCGCCTTGCACGCTCACCCTACGGTCAAAGCAATCCCGTGGCAAGGCTCGGGCGACCTCGCGAGCACAGCGAAAGCCAACTGCTTCCTCGTGGTTCCGCCCGAAGCAGGCGACCTCGAAGCGGGCGCGCCCGTGAGCATCCGGCTAGCCTGC
>CAXTUV010000021.1:8909-9211 GCA_964247445.1 uncultured Acidobacteriaceae bacterium
ACGGGAAAGCCCGCATGGTGGACGTAAGCGGCAAGGCACCGACCCGGCGCGAAGCGGAAGCCGAAGCGTTCGTGGCGCTGTCGCCCGCGGTGCTCACGGCGCTGCCCGGCAATCCCAAGGGCAACCCGCTGGAGGTGGCGCGCTTCGCGGGCATCCAAGCGGCCAAACGCACCAGCGAGCTGATCCCCATGTGCCACCCGCTCCCGCTCACGTTTCTTGACGTTGCCGCCGATATTGTGGAGGGAGGCGTTGCCGTGCGCGCGACCGCTGCAACGGAAGCAAATACCGGTGTGGAAATGGAA
>CAXTUV010000021.1:9221-15566 GCA_964247445.1 uncultured Acidobacteriaceae bacterium
CGGCTGCATCGGTGGCGGCGCTGACTGTGTATGACATGTGCAAGGCGCTCGACAAAGGCATTGTGATCGAGCGGATACAGCTCGTTCGCAAAACCGGCGGCAAAGGCGGGGAGTACCGGCGCGCATGATGGAAGCCCGCACCGCCGCACCGCCGCTGCATCCTTCGGTCGTCGATAACCAGCATTGGCAGACCGTGGCGGTGGGCACGGTGGCCGTTTGCGTGGCGATCATCGTCGGCATCGCCGTCCACAATGTTACGTTTCGCATCCTGGCCCGACTGCGCCACCGGAGCATCAAGACCTCGCCCGTGCTCCACATTTTCGCCGCCCGCCTACGCCGCCCGGCACTGTGGATCATCACGCTCACGATGGTGGGCATCGTGCTGCCGTTCCTCAATATCGACGATCCATTGCACGGCCAACTGGAAACCGGACTATGGATCGCTTGGATCACATCCTTCGGATTCCTGCTGATCGCAAGCGTGTACGTGTTCGAGGACCTGGTACTTCTGCGCTACCGCGCGCCCGGGGCTGCGGACGATGTACGCGCCCGCAGAGTTCGGACGCAGTTGGTGCTCATGCGGCGGCTCGTCATCACGCTGCTCGTCGCGCTCACCGCGGGTCTGATCCTGAGCCTGTTTCGGGACTCGGCGATTTGGCAGTATGGGGCCGGGCTGCTCGCTTCAGCCGGCTTAGCCAGCTTAGTGCTCGCGACCGCGGCGAAATCGAGCGCGTCCAACCTGCTCGCCGGCATCCAGATTGCGCTGACTGAGCCTATCCGTTTAGACGATGTGGTGATCGTCGAGAACGAGTGGGGCAAGATCGAGGAGATCACCACCACCTATGTCGTAGTCGCGCTGTGGGACTACCGGCGGCTGATCCTGCCGCTCACGTATTTCATTGAGAAGCCGTTCCAAAACTGGACCCGCGAGCACCCCGACCTGATGGGCACGGCATTTCTGTATGTCGACTATTCCATTCCGGTCGATGCGCTCCGGCAGGAGTTCTTTCGGCTGCTTGATGTTGCGCCGCAGTGGGACGGCAAGATCAAAGCCCTGCAAGTGACTAACTTGTCCGAAAAAGCCATGGAGATCCGCTGCCTGCTCAGCGCCCGCAATGCGAGCGACCAGTTCGACCTGCGCTGCATCATCCGCGAAGGCATGATCGAGTTCATCCAGAAGCACTACCCGGACGCTTTCCCGCGCACGCGGTTCAGCGCGGTCGGGGGTGCGGCGCAAGGGTCGGAAACTCCGCGCGAGCGGGAACTGGCCGCGACCCGCTGATCTGCGTGCCGTCTCTTAAACAGCCTCGGCGAGGGTGACGGCAAACCAGCCCTGTGCGTCGGTCCAGACGCGCCGTTCCGCGAAGCCCGCGGCCGAAAGCAGCGTCCGTACCTGCTTTCCCGTGAACTTATAGCTGTTCTCGGTGTGTATACCCTCGCCGGCCTCGAAGTGAAGGTGCAGCTCCAGCGCCGGGATGCGCACCGTTTGCGCGCGCGTCGAGCAAAGGTGCATCTCGATGCGCGACTCCGCCGCGTTCCAACGCGCCTGATGCTTCCAGTGGTCCAGGATGAAATCGGCGTCGAGCTCACGGTTCAGCCGCGCCAAAACGTTCTTGTTGAACGCCGCCGTCACGCCCTGCGCATCGTCGTAAGCGGGCAGCAGAACGCCGAGATCCTTGACGAGGTCCAAACCAAGCAGGAGGCAGTCTCCCGGCGCGAGCTCCCTGCGCACGACGCGCAGCAGCGCAGCAGCCGCGGACGGCTGAAAGTTCCCGATGGAGGAGCCGATGTACAGCACCAGCCTGCGGCGGCCGGCGGTCTCCAGGCTCCCGAAACCCTCGGTGTAGTCCCCCACGCGCGGATGGACGCGCACACCAGGGATTGAAGCCTCCAGATGCCGCCGGGCTTCGGCCAGCGCGGACGGCGACACGTCAATAGGGTGATAGTCGACGGAGCTTTGCCTCGCCACGGCGGCCCCGAGCAGCAGCCCGGTTTTCAGGGCCGTGCCCGCGCCCAGCTCCACCACGGCGAGCTCGCGCCCGTCCGCGGCCGCTTCGACGATTTCCCCCGCGTGCGCCGCGAAGATGGCCCGTTCAGTGCGGGTCAGGTAGTACTCGGGCAGGTCGGTAATGCGCTCAAATAAGGCCGACCCGCGCTCATCGTAGAACAGCCACGGGCTGAGAGTGCGGGGCTTCGCTCCCAGCCCTTTCAGAACCTCCGCCTCCAATGGCGTAAGGGTTGCGTTTGCTTCCGTCATGGTTCTCCGATCAGTACTCGGATATGGGGACAAGCGAAACAGTTACCGCCGCGCCAAACGGATGCCGGAGAACTGCCAGCGCGTCTGAGGAGGAAAGAAGTTTCGGTAGGTGGCGCGGATGTGCGAGGCGGGCGTGGCTACCGAACCGCCGCGAAGAACCATTTGGCCCGACATGAACTTGCCGTTGTACTCGCCGAGCGCGCCGGGCACGGCGTCATACCCCGGATAGCCGAGGTAGGCGCTCGCGGTCCACTCCCAAGCTCCCCCGAACAAGCCCGCATGGGCGGGCAGCGGATGGAGCGCGCCGCCCTCAAGCAGAGCGTCTGCCCGGGGCAGTTCGCGGGCGGCGGCCGTTTCCCACTCAGCCTCCGTGGGCAGCTTGGCCCCAGCCCAACGGGCGAACGCATCGGCTTCGTAGTAGGAAACGTGGCAAACGGGCGCGGGGAGAAGGTCGGCGAGCGCCGTATCGCCCCGCAGGGTAAACACAGTCCACTCGCTTCCCTCGCGATGCCAGTACAGCGGCGCGTCCCAGCCTTCGCGCTTTACCGCATCCCAGCCGTCCGCAAGCCATAGATCAGCGCGGCTGTAGCCGCCATCCTCCATGAACTGGAGATACTCGGCGCAGGAGACCGGTCGGTTCGCGAGTTCGTAAGCCCCAAGCCACACCCGATGCCGGGGCTGCTCGTTATCAAAGCAAAAGCTGTCGCCCGCGAAGCCGATCTCGCGCAGACCCTCATCGAAGCGGGTCCATGCGAGCCGGCTCAAAGGCTCCGGATGCAGCGCTCCCAATCGGTAAACAGGGCGCAGCGGGTTTGACCAGAAGGCGTGCTTGATGTCGGTCAAGAGCAGTTCACCATGCTGCTGCTCGTGATGCAGCCCCAACACCAGCCGACGCCGCGCCTCCTCAGGCGCGTCGCACGCGAACAGCTGCTCCAAGCCGGCATCGACATGCGCGCGGTACTCGAGAATCTCATCGAGGCCGGGACGTGAAAACGATGCCCGCAGCTTCTTTGCCGGTTGGCTTGAAACCGCGTTGTAGTAGGAGTTGAACAGCCAAACGAAATCAGGGTGGAACGCTCGGTAGGCCGGCAGGAAAGGCTCAAGCAGAAAGGTCTCAAAAAACCAGGAAGTATGCGCCAGGTGCCACTTGGCCGGGCTGGCTTCCGGGCAGCTTTGCACCATCATGTCTTCCGGGGTCAGCGGCCCGCATAGCTCCGTACTTTGCCGGCGCACCGTCTTCAGGCGCGCCGAGAGAATTTGTGCTTCCTCCCTCTCTCCCATCTCTATCGCTGCTGCCGCCATGCTCTCGCCCCTTTTCTCTGAACCCGTCCTAACTTAGCAGCACCGAAGGCTGCCCGTGTTGCTTCGCGCAAACGATTTCAGCGCGGCAGAGTCTCAGCGCTGTCCCAAGATGCGACGTTGCGCCCACTACACTATGAACAGACAATCCCGATGCGCGGCGCGTCTTTCCTTCCGTCCGCCGCGTCTCACCCACGCGAGCCCTTGCCGCTGCCTTCCCCGCTTTTCATGCTGCTTCCCTCCCTGTATTTCATTACAACCCCTTCCCTGCGCGCGCAGGAGGACTCTTCCTTCGACATCGCCGGCCTCCAAGCGATTCGCGGAACCGTGGCCCGCGTCGCCGGCAACTCGGTCTTCGTGAAAAGCCCTTCCGGCGTGGTGTACGAGGTGGAAACCGGCGCGAACACCCATTTTGTTAAGGATGCCGAGCCGGCACGGCCCACCTCCGCCAAGCCGGGCGATACCGTGCTCGCCGGAGGCGAGCTCGACCAGAAAAAACACACGCTTGGGGCGGTCTTCTTGGCGGTGGTGGACGCGCAAGCGCTCGAAGAGCTCGATCAGCGGCGGACGCAGTGGGGCAAAACCTGGCTTGCCGGCACGATCACGGCAAAGAACGGCACAGAGCTTGTCATCCAAAGGCCGGACGGCGTCGTCAATACCGTTGCCGTGGACGAGGACACCTCCTTTCGCAAGCGCCACCAAAGCATTACCCTGCCCGACATCGAGGTCGGTGACGGCATGACGGCGAGCGGCGCGCAAACCGGCGGACGGTTCACCGCCAAGGTGCTCACGGTGGTCGATGCGGCGGAAATCCGCGAGTGGCAGCGCTTGAACCAACAAGCAGACGGGGGCAAGAAGGTTCAGTGACGGGGCGCAGGATCAGGTTCGGTTTCGCGGGAGCGGCGTTCGCTTTAGCGCAGGGCGGCGCGGTGCTGGGCCAAAGTACGCCGCAGCCGCCCGCCGTTCCTTCCGGCCAAACCGCCTCGCCTGCCGCGCCCGCATCGGAAGTAGGCGGCGTGGTGCATGGTCGGATCGGTTCCGGGTCGGCGGCTTTGCCCGGGGTTGCCGTCACCGCGACCAACTCGCTCACTGGCCAAAGGTACGCGACCACAACCGACATCAACGGTCGCTACACCCTGAAAATCCCGCAGGATGGGCGCTGGGTGCTGCGGACCGATTTCGCCGCGTTCGGGGAGAACTCGAGCGAGGTGCGGTTCGGCGGGGCGGCGGGCGGCCCGCGCGACCTGCTCCGTGATCTTTCGCTGGTGCTCCTGTCGCGCGTGCCCGCGCAAACCGAGGACCGGGGAGCCTTGGGCTCCGTGCCCGGTGCAGGCTCCGGCGGCGGACGGCGGGGCCAAAACGGTCAGGGCGGTTCGCAGCTGTTGGGCTTGCTGAGTTCCGAAGGCGGTTTGGACGCGGGCGGAGCCGGGGGCGCGCTGGGCGCGGCGCTGCCCGGGCTGGCCGGCAACGCGGATTTCGCGACGGACTCGGTCGCGGTGCAAGGGCAAACCAACAACAACGGCCTTGCGGGGATTGATTTCAATGCCGTCCGCGAGCGCGCGGAAAACGATGCCTCGCTCGGCGGCGCGGGCTCGGCGGCCGGGCCCGGCGGCTTCGGCGGCCCCGGTGGGGGTGGACCCGGCGGCGGCGGTGGTGGTTTCGGCGGTCCAGGCGGCTTCGGCGGGGGCTTGCGTCCCTCGTTCTTCCGCCACTTCAACCCGAATCAACCCCACGGCGCGTTCTTTTGGAACGGCTCCAATGGTGAGATCAACGCGCGCGATTTTGCCTTGCGTGGTCAGCCGATTGTGCAGCCCAACTACGGCTCGAACCGCTTCGGCCTGGTGTATGCCGGCACGCCGTATATCCCCAAGCTGCTGACCAACGACAAGCGCGACTTCCTGTTCTTTACCGCTAATGCCAACCGGTCCTCAAGCCCGTTTGACCAGTACGGGACGGTGCCGACCTCGGCCGAGCGCACGGGCGACTTTTCCGAGCTGACCACCGGCAACGGCACACTCGTGCCTATTTACGACCCCGCGACCGGCCAGCCCTTTCCGGGCAATGTGATCCCGGCCGGGCGCATCAGCCCGCAGGCGCGCGCGCTGCTCGGCTTCCTGCCGGTCCAAAACATCCAGGGCACCTCGCGCAACTACCAACTGCTGACCAGCGCGCAAACCAATACGACCGTCATTGGAATTCGGTTCATCCATACGCTGGGCGCGTCCTCCGGCGGCTCACCGCTCGGTGGGCTCATCCGCCAGTTCATCGGCCAGAACAAGGGCTTGCAGCAAAGCTTCCATGTCAATTTCAACTACTCGCACTCCGCCTCCGACAACCTGAACATCTTCTCCGCCCTGGGCGGCAAAACGCAGGTGAACGGGCGCGAAGTCGAGGTCGGCTATACGCTCTCGAAGGATCGGCTGACCAACAACCTCTCCCTGAACTGGAACCGCGCGACCACGAACGTCACCAATAACTTCACCAACACAAACGATGTCGCGAACGGGCTCGGCATCGGCATCTTTAACGGGCAAGCGACCAACCCGCTCAACTACGGGCTGCCCGACATCACACTCACCCAGTTCACCGGATTCTCGGAGCAGCAGCCCTCCTTCCAGGTGCAGCAAACGCTCACGCTGTCGGAGTCGAGCTCCTGGTCGCATGCCAAGCACACGCTGAAGTGGGGCGCGGACGCGAAGCGCGTGCAGCTGAACCTGCTCGGCTCGCCATCGCTGATTTCAACCGGCTCTTGCATTTTTTCAGGGCTGCTCACGCAACAGCCGGGCTCA
>CAXTUV010000022.1:0-15154 GCA_964247445.1 uncultured Acidobacteriaceae bacterium
GCGCCACCGGCTTGGGACGGTGAGCCGGGCACCGCTGCCGGCAGCGCGAAAGATATCGGCCGCCATGGCCTCAATGCTCGTAATCCCCGGGCCGCCAAAATTCCAGCTTCGTCCCGCGTTTCCGTCCCATGCGGCATCCGCGTTGAGCAGCCGCGCTACAACGTCCGCAACATCGGGCGCGAATACAAACTCGTGCCGGCGGTCGACCGGGGCCAGCGCTTGCGCATCCCCTCCGCGCTTGGCGGCTTGAAAAGCTGTCCACAGGTGGCTCGCTTCGACCAAAGGTCCATACAAATCAGCAACGCGGAGCACCCCGGTCGCGAACTCTCCGGGGAGGTGGGCCTGGAGCACGCGGTCCTCTTGCTCGCGGCGAATGCGGCCCTTCACGGTGCGCGGTTGGCGCAGGTGATCTTCGCTGACCCGCTCGGGAAACGGCTCGCTGTAACTCCAGTTCGAACTCATCAGGAGAAACCGCTTCACGCCGGCTTCCCGCGCACCTTGGAGGGTCTTCTTGATCAGCGGCAGATGATCCTTAAACTTCCAGAGCGCGATGCCGACAAGATACACCGCCGCCTCGGCACCGGCGCAGGCCTCGCGAAAGCTGCGCTTGTCCTCCGTGTCCCACTGATAGTGTTCGCAAAGGGGGTCGCCGTTGAAGCGAACCTGCAAACCCAAGAGCGAGCGGCCCACCACGCGATGAGAGATACCGCGCGCGCTCAGGACCGGCGCAAGCGCACGGCCCACGGAGCCGTTCGCGCCAAAGATCACGACCCTGCCGGGGGTAGTAGCCACATTCCTACGCTAAAGCATTTCCCTGATGCTGTGGAGCGCGCTGATAGGCTCTGTATCTCCGTGCGCTCGAGGTCGGAACCGGAGACGAGCGATTTCCGACCCGTTCCGGCCCGATGAGTACCTGCTGCTCCGCAAAGGATGTGCATCCCACTGAAAACAGTCAGGAGATAGACCATGCAGATGCTTACGCTACACCGCTTGCTCGCCGATGAATTGGAAGAAGTGTACCGCGCGGAGCTGATTGTGCAGGAGGCTCTGCCGCGCATGGAAAAAGGCGCGGCCAACGACGATCTGAAAAAGGTCTTTACCGAGGAAGCGGACAAGATCACCGAACAGCTCAAGCGTTTGGAGCTTGTTTTCTCGAAGATTGCCGAGAGCCCGCGCGGCGGCCGGGCCAAGAGCATGAAGACGCTGTTGAGCGAGTTCGAGGATCGCATGGGCGACGGCGGTGATCCGCCCGTGATCGATGCCGCATTGATTGCAGCAGGCCGCCGCATTCTCGGTTGGGGCATCGCCTCCTATGCCTGCTCACAGACGTTCGCAAAGCGGCTGGGCATGGACGATGTTGCCGGCCTGCTCGGACAAACACTGGCCGAGCGTCAGGCGATAGACAACCGACTCGCCCAGCTCGCCGAGACAATCCCGGTCAAGGGCAACGACGAAGCATCGTAAGCCGCGCGGCAAACCTTTTCACCTCACGCACATCCGAACCACAGCGCATTTTGAGGAGAACTGAATGTACCTAATCATCGCCGCCGTACTCGTCGTCGCCTGGATTGCCGGCTTCACGGTCTTTCACGTAGCAAGTTTTGGAATTCATATCCTCTTGATCCTCGCCGTATTTTCACTGATCGGGCACTTTGTGAGCGGCGCCCGTACTTAAGCCGGAACGCCGCTCCTGACCTAGGCTACTCGTCATAGTGCAGGAGGCTGAATACCTCCTGCCCTGGAAAACGGTCGCGGCCTTTCAGAAAATCGAGTTCCACCGCGAATGCAAGGCCCGCGATCTTGCCACCGAGCTGCTCGACAAGCTGTAGGGTCGCCTGCATGGTGCCGCCGGTTGCCAGCAGGTAGTCGACTAGCAAAACGCGCTGGCCGGGTTCGATCGCATCCTTGTGCAGCTCCAGCGTGTCCGAACCGTATTCCAGGTCGTAGCTGGCCCTCACCACTTCGGCCGGCAGCTTTTTCGGCTTACGCACGGGCACGAAGCCTGCGTTAAGCCGGTATGCCAGGGCGGGGCCGAAGATAAATCCGCGCGCTTCCACACCGAGCACCAGGTCTACATCTTCCGCCAGGTAGTGGGCAGCCAGACCGTCGATCAGGGCGGCCAGGCCGCGTCGGTCCTTGAGCAGCGTTGTGATGTCGTAGAACAGAATGCCCGGTTTCGGGAAGTCGGGGACGGTACGGACCAGGCTCTTTAGAAAATCGGTTGTGTCTGCGGGCATGCGTGATTTACCAGGCTCCTTCAATCGTGAATGCTTCGAGCATACCGGCATCGTTCGAGGAAAGCGCTTGTTCGCCGACTGTATCGACCCGCGACCCGCGCGGACCCTGCTCCAGGTGTGCCCGCAGCGCGGCATGCTGCTCAGCCGTTCCGGCCGCGATCACCTCCACCGCGCCGCCTTCTGTGTTGCGGACCTTGCCTTTGATCCCGAGCGCGGAAGCTTCTCGATGGACGAACCAGCGAAAGCCCACCCCTTGCACCCGTCCTTCCACGCGGTACCGCTTGATGATTTCACCCATCCGGCCTGAGATGCTTTCACGCGCCCGGGTCGAGCTCGGACTGCGCGAGCGTGAGCAAACGGACGGTGTTGGCGTCGGCTTTGTCGCCGAAGCTTTGTACCTGCGCAAGCGCGGCCTTCAGCGCATTGCCGAGGGTGGTCTTCTCACTCGAGCCGTACCGCCGCACGGTATTAAGCAGCGCGACTGAAGCATGGAAAAAGACAAATGGCTGCTCCACCTTCATGCGCTCCACCAACCAGGGCACGGCTTGGAGATCGGGCTTCATCTGCAAGATGCAAATGGCCGCCAAACGCTTTCCGGGCGAGTCCCCGGCGCTTTGGAGCTCGTCGAGAAAAAGATCCGCCGCAAGCGCTAGCGTGCGCATCTTGGCCACGACCGCATTCATTGCCCGGGTGCGATCCGACCCGGCATGGCGCGAAGCGCGCACGGTATCGTATTCCTGCGCGAACCCGAGCATCCGCGCCTTGATCGCGGCTTCCGCGGATTTGCGGAGAGTAGAGTTCGGCGCGGACTCAAGCAGGGTTCGCACGCCAGTCGCGGCACGGACCTCCATTTGGGGAATCGCAGCCGCGGCTTGCGTGGCGGCGTTTGCAACCGGCAAAGGATCGGCGGACGGCGCGGGCGCGACGACGGGCAGCACCATGGCCGCGGTTTCCGAGCGCGAAAGCTGCTGCTGCACGTCGCGGTCGAACTCAATCTGCCAGATTTTGAAGCGCGTGGAACCTTCGGCAACGGTTACGGCCGCGCGCAGAAGTTCCGCCGCGGGCTCGCGAAACCACCACAGGATCAGTCCGATGAGTACCGGCCACGCAATGGCCGTGCAGATAGCGGCTACCGCGGTGAGCGCGCCGGGCAGGTCAGCGCGGGCTGTGTCGGCAAACGCGAGCATCGGGCTAGCGCTCGGCTCGGAGCGGTTTATCGGATGGGAGAAATCCCGCGAGCGCCCAGGGCAAGGCCAGAAGCAAGAGTCCGATCGCGACCAGGAGAAGGCTTACTGACCAAAGCGCGAGGTACATCTGCGTCCACGCTGGGTTGGGTAAGTATCCGTTCTGCTGCGAGAGCAGGGCAGACAGCAGGATCACCAAGCCCGTAACTGCGGTGACGCCGCCGACAATATAGATACGCAAGAACCCTCGCCGCCATAGCATGGGGGCATGGTAGCCCGAGCCGGGCGGGGTGGCAAGATTACCTTTCGTCCAAATCACGCGGCGGCTACGATCAGTTATGGCCATCAGTAAATCAGCGGAAGCAGTTGGGGCATCCGCAGGCTTCTAGACGCGATTGCGCCGGAGCTGTCAGGCACCAAGGCTCCGGTCGGCGCGCTCCACGAGAGCGTCAGCTTGTTTCGGAATGAGCTGAAAGCTCAGGAATCTCGGCTTGCAACAGCTGTTGAAACCGCAGTCAACGAACCAGAAAAGTCGGGTTGCTGAGGCTGAGCGTCGTATGGCTGAAATGGCGCTCCGGCTTGAGCAAGGATCGAGCAGCGCACCTCAATCCAAGCAGTAGCCGCTTGAGACGCTACATCGGAGCCTTTACGCCCGCGACAAGTACGTCCCCTCCGCCGTATCCACCCGAATCTTTTCGCCCTCATTGATGAACGGCGGCACATTAACGACCAGCCCTGTTTCGAGCCGAGCAGGTTTTGTCACCGACGAAGCCGTCGCGGACTTCAGCCCCGGCTCAGTCTCAATCACGGTGAGCTCGACCGTTTGCGGCAGCTCGATGCCTACCGGCTTGCCGTCGAAGAGCGATACCGTAATCTGGAGATTGGCCGTCAGGTACTCGACCGCATCGCCGAGTGTATTGCGCTTTAGATTGGTCTGCTCGAAATTCGAGGTATCCATGAAGTAGTAGTCATCGCCATCGTTATAGAGAAACTCCATCGGAATTTCATCGACAATCACTTTTTCAATGGGGTCGGGCGAGCGGAAGCGATGCTCGAACATGGAACCCGTGCGCAGGTTGCGCAGCTTGGCTTGAATAAAAGCGCGCAGGTTTCCGGGGGTGCGGTGCTCGACGGTAAACACCGAGTGCAGCTCATTGTTGAACTTAATGATCATGCCCGGGCGCATCTGGGTGGCGGGGATCGCCATAGAAAGAACTCCTTGCTTTCAGGGGAAGGTCAGCCTTTTGATTTTAGCTTACGAGCCCGCGCCGAAGACGCGTCCGAAGAAGTGCCCGATTGCGCCGAAGAACCCGCGCTTGGGCGGCGGCGCAGCTGCAGCTGCGGGCGGCGACGCGGGTGTGGCCAAAACGGGAGGAGACGATGCGGGCGGGGTGTTCGAGGAAAGCGTCGCCGAAACCTGTGCGTGCGGCGTCCCGCTTGGCACAATTGAGGCAGCCCCGCTTAACTTCGGCGGCGCTTGCAAACCTTCACTGACCGCCGTGGGGAACGCGGTATCAGCCGGCGTCGAGGATGGTCCGCCCGACTTGGCTGTTTCGTTCGCGGGCACCGCCGGCGGGCACCCACACGGCTCGCGTTCGTTGTCGACCACATCGCGCAGAGACCCGTGCACAAACATGACCCGCTGCCCCGGCCGCACGCGGTACGCGCCGCCGTCCAGCAGGCTTGATGCGGTCACATACGGCGCGTTGTCCCCGGCGTTGTCGACGCAGGTGTCGCCCTGCCCGTTCACGCGAACCTTCAAGTCCGCCATGCCCGGGGCGGAGACTAACAAACGCAGGTCGGGAGTCAGGATGACATCGGAGTACGCACCGGGCGTGTAGTGCGCCTCAAACGCGCCGCGGTCGAGCGAGAAAAGTAGCCCGGCGTCGCCCTGCCCACGGGGCGCGGTGTCTTTCGCGATGCGTACCGCGGTACTCGCGCATACCAGCAAGCTGCCCCCACGCTGGAGGCTGACTTCGGCCGCTTTCGCAAGCGCAACGACCTCGCCGTTGTTCGCAAGCGTGGCGCGGTCGTTCGCGACCGTCATCGCACCGTGCAGCGTGACGCCCTCAATCGCGACCGAGGCCACCGGCTGCGGCGCGGGCTCCTGCGCGAAAACAAATGGAGCGAGCAGCATGACGGTTAGACCGGCCCGGGCAGCAACCGGCTTACAGCGCAAGGAAGTTCCCCACCAAGCGCTTGCCATCTACGGTGAGCGCGCTTTCCGGGTGGAACTGCACGCCTTCGACCGGGTGCTCGCGATGCCGGAGGCCCATGATGGTGCCATCCGCCGTGCGGGCTGAGATTTCCAGCTCCACCGGCAGCCCTTCTTCGGCCACGATCAGCGAATGGTAGCGCGTACAGGTCATGGGGCTTGCGATGCCGGTGAAGATGGTGCGGCCGTCGTGCTCGACCTCGCTGGTTTTACCGTGCATCAGCTTGGGCGCGCGCACCACTTGCCCGCCGAACGCCGCCCCCAGCGCTTGGTGCCCCAAGCAGACGCCCAAGATCGGTACCCGCCCGGTAAACCGCTGAATCAGCGCGATCGAAATCCCAGCCTCCTGCGGCGTGCAGGGCCCGGGCGAAAGCAGAATCCGCTCCGGGGCGAGCGCTTCCACGTCATCCACAGTCAACTCGTCATTGCGCCGGATGATCATCTCCGCCCCCAGCTCGCCCATGTACTGGACAAGGTTGTAGGTGAACGAGTCGTAGTTGTCGAGGACGAAGACCATGACTGTCCTCAGTCTACTCAGTACACCCAACTCCCCACATCCGCCCCCTTCGGCGCGGTGGCTTTGATGTGCTCGGCCATTTGCGGCAAGACGCGCTGAGGCCAGGTCCGGCTGTTTTCGACCATGGTGTAGGCATCCGGCCCGCCGGTGTAGCAGTGCGGCGCGCCCGCGCCATACTGGAAGCTCGCGTCCGAGTGCGGATTGCGGGTGCGGTCCAGCACGTGCTGCATCCGGTGCACGGCGTTGTTCAGGAAGTACGTGTCGCCCTCGCCGGCCTGCACATGGATCTTGCCTTCGAGCTTCGGCCCCAAAGTGGCCCAGTCACGCTCGACAATTGCTGTCAGGTCCCAGTGGTCGTGCCAATAACCGACTACCTGCTTATCGATCGCGCCCGTTTGGTCATTCCAGACTGGCACCGGCAGCCCATCCGGTCCTTGCGGCGAAAATACCGCCTGCCAGATATTCCATTGCTCGCCCGAGCGGCCGCGCGTGCCCAGCACATACTCAAACTGCACTTCATCGCCAGTCAGCGCCAGCACTGACCCGTCCGCCTTACGGTCAGCCGCGATTGGGACTGATCCAAAGTCGGCACGGCGGGTAAACGCATTCGCGTCCTCGTACAAATTCACATTCTGATAGTCGTGGAAGTCCACCGGGTCCGGGCAAGCGGCCCAGGTGCCGTTGTAAAACTCCGGGTAGAAGATTTGCGATGCTAAAGCCTCCCAGCCGCCGGTCGAGCCGCCGAAGGTCGCCCGCGCCCAGCCTTCCCCGATGCCGCGGAACTGCTTCTCCACCGCCGGAATCAATTCCTGGGTCACCGCCGCGCCGTAGGGGCCTACATTCGCGGAATCGACCACATACGAATCGTCGTAGTAAGGATTTGCATTCCCGATCGAAACGACCAGCATATGCGGCATGCGTCCGCTCGCCCAATCCTCGAAGAACCTGTATCCGGCCTCGGCATACGATCGTGCTTGACCCTGCATCTCCGGGGCAGGCGGGGTAGAGCGGAAATCGAGCCCAAAGCCTGGATGAAAGTGGTCCTGGTACACCACCGTGGGATAGCGCGCGTTCGGGTGGCTGTCGAAGCCCGGCGGCAGCAGCACCCATGCGTCCAGGAACATATCGCGCCCCCAAAATGCCGACAGCTTCGCCGAGCGCATGCGCATGTGGCGCAGGTAGGATTTCGCGCCCGGGTCCCGCGCCAGGAGCTCTTCTGGGGACGGCACGGGCGGGATGATCGTGTCGAGCGTGAGCTTGGCGCTTGCGCTCGGTGTCCACTCAATCCGGGCGGGCGCGGAGTAAGGATTACCGGGCTTGCGGTTCCAGTGCTGGCCTTCGCCGCGGTCGGGCGGCAGCATGACTGTTTTGTCGCCAGCGAGATAAAACGGCTCGTATGTGTTGAAGACAGCCTGTACGAAATACGTGCCGGCAGGCACATCCGCGAGATGCCGAAGCGGGTAGCCGGCGGTGGCGTTGCTGATGACGACCGTACCGCCTGGTTGGAGCCCGTTCACATCCAGCCCGAAAGCCTGGGCCGAGTTGTACTGCTCCTGTACCTGATCGCGCGGTTCATTCTCAGGCTCGGAGTGCTTCGAGAAAACCACCAGCAGATGCCCTGTCAGCGCCTGCGCGCCCGGTGGAAACGCCGAGGCCGGCACGGTGACGGTCACAGAAGGCGCGGTTTGCGCGTGGATGAAGGAGCTGAAAAAGCAAGCACCGAGTAAAGCGGCGAATCGCATAGATACGATTGAGCATAGCAATGCGCGTCCGAAAGAAAAGGCCCGGCATCTCAGCCGAGCCTTTTTCCTCCGAAGAGAAGTTACAGGGTGCGGTTCACACCAACGGTCGTGCCGGTGGTTTCGTCTTCGACCTCCAGCTCTTCGCGCCGTATCGCGCCGCCGACCTGTTCCACATTCTCAACCGAGCGCTTGCCGATGTTGACTTCCTCGCGCACAAAAGTTTCGGTGGTCGCCGAAGCATGCTCTTCCGTGAGCGGAATGCGGATTTCACCGGTATCGCCGATTGCACCCGCCGCGGTGGTTTGGCCGGTAACCGGCAGGCGCTCGATGACCAGCTCCTCGCGCGACACTGGTACCTGCACCGTCTGCTGCTCCGTGATCACTTCCTTGCGGATGCGCACTTCGCCACGGCTGATACGGTCTTTGTGAACCCGCAGCACCTCGCCCAGCAGCTGAATGCGCTGTTGGCCGGTTGCCGGCGCGGTAGCTGCCGCTGTCGTGGTCGCGGCGGCTGCTGTCGGCGCGGAGTAGTTGTAGGTTTCGGCATTGGTGCCGAGGTCGCCGCCGTATTGCTTCAGGATGGCCTCTGCTTCCCCATCACGCCCCGTGGTGGGAGATACGGTCACAAGCACCCCAGAGCCGGTTGCGAACTTATTCTCAAAATAGCGCGAACGACTTTCCGGTATGTTCATGCCGCCTAGCGAGTGCGACACATCGCCCGGTTCATAGGCATCGTACTCGCCGGTCCGCATAACATCGCCCGAGGTCCCGGACACTGTGGAGCCCGGCTGCGCGGCATCACCCTCGAAGAAGTTCTTGACCCTGTCCCAAACCTGCCCCGCCTTGGCTGCGGTACCGGATCCGGCAGTCTGCGACGGCTCGGCTGCACTGCCGCCTGTGTAGCCTGCCGGGGCGGTGTAGCCGGTGTTGGTAGCCGCCCCGATCTCATGGGCCTGGAAGCCCGCGGCGTGCAGAGCATCGATCGCTTCCGCGGCATTGGACTCGTTGCTGAAAAACGCGACGATAGAGTTCGCTGTTGCTGCCATAAGGTATGTCCCTCAATCTTTGTACGGGGCCGCTGAGGCCGTCAAAACCGTTGTGTAGGCGGAAGTGAGCGCGTTCGGATCAATACCTGCGGCGGGTTTCCACCTGTCCCGAACACTAGGATTGACTCGGGAGAAGGGAGGTTGTCCTCCACCGAACGGTTTGGCGGCGGACGGAACTGTTCTTGCGCGAACCGCAAAGAAAGTTACCGGCCGGAGGTGCCCGTCATGCCGGACAAAGGTTCCTAATGACGCACACCGTCCCCCCGGGCACGCTCCACGGCGCGAAACACGGCACTCGCCTTATTCCAGCATTCTTCAGCTTCCCGTTCCGGCACGGAGTCGGCGACAACGCCGGCCCCGGCCTGCACCGAACCGCGCCCATTCTGAAGGAGCAGCGTGCGGATCGCGATACAGGAGTCGAGATTGCCCGAATAGTCGGCATAAAAGACTGCGCCGCCGTAGATGCCGCGGCGGGCCGGTTCAAGCTCTTCGATGATCTCCATGGCCCGAACCTTGGGCGCGCCGGAAAGCGTGCCGGCAGGGAAGCAAGCCCGGAGCGCATCGACCGCGCCCACCCCTGGTCGGAGCCGCCCTTCAAGGTCGCTCACAATGTGCATGACATGCGAGTACCGCTCAATGTGCATCATGCTCTTCAACTGAACAGACCCGAACCGGCTCACCCGACCCACATCATTGCGGCCCAGGTCGACCAGCATGACGTGTTCGGCGCGTTCTTTTTCATCCTTGAGCAGCTCCTCGGCGATCAGGCGGTCGGCGTGCTCATCCGCTCCGCGCGGGCGCGTGCCTGCGATGGGCCGATATTCCAGGCGATCACCCGTGACGCGTACCAGCATCTCCGGCGAAGACCCGACAATCTGGGTGTCGCCCAGCTTGAGGAAGTACATGTACGGTGAAGGATTAATGATGCGCAGGGAACGGTAGATTGAAAAGGGGTCGACCCCGGGCTCTAGGTCGAATCGCTGTGAGAGCACCACCTGGAAGACGTCGCCGGCCGCGATGTACTCCTTCGCGCGCCGCACGGCTTGGAGGTACAACTGCTCCTCGGTGCGCCGGTGAATCGCGAAGGGCAGCGCCGACGCCTCGCTCGGCAAGCTGGGCAAAGGTCGAGCCAGCCGCGCGGCAAACCCCTGCAGGCGTCCATGCGCTTCTTCGTAAGCCGTTTCGGGCGAGCGCCCGCGCACGTCCGCCGTAACCACCAGCACCATCTCCCGGCGCAGATGATCGAAAGCCAGCACTTCATCAAAGAACAGAAATGAAGCATCCGGTACGCCGAGCTCATCGGGTGCGCTTGCCGGCAGCCGCTCGATCAGGCGCACCGCATCGTAGGCGAAAAAGCCGACAGCGCCCGCCGTGAATGGGGGTAGGTTGGGCAGTTGGGCAGGACGGTGCCCGTCCAACATCGCTTGAAGGATGGAGAAAAGATCGCCCTCGCGTAGCTCTTCGTTCCCGTTTTCCTCAATCCTGAGCTCTCGCCCGCGCGCCGTCACGGTACGGAACGGACGTACCCCGATAAAGGTGTAGCGCCCGACGCGCTCCCCACCCTCGACTGATTCAAGAAGAAAGCACCGCTCTTCCCCTTGCGCCAGGCGCAAAAAGGCACTGACGGGAGTTTCCAGGTCCGCATTGACGCGCAAACATACCGCGCTGCGGCTCGACGGCGGAAAGGCGGGTGCTGGAAGACATGCTCAAGCCATGGTAGCGCCCGCGTTGTCGCCAAGCGGACCCGAGCAGCGTCCAACCTTTATACCCGTTACCAAAGTGGCCGAACTGCGGACGCAGGCTCTTCACGAGGGCGGTCCGCAAGCCTATACTCGGGGACGTTTGCCCGTTTCAGTCAGTAGCGGGCCATGAGAGCAGGAAGGATGTATGGCAACCTCACTATCCATCGAGCAGGAAATCAACCCGTGGGAGGCGCAGGCCGCCCGCTTCGACTTTGCCGCGCAGAAGCTCAACCTGGAAAGCGGGCTATGGAAGGTGCTCCGGCAGCCTTCGCGCGAGATCATTGTGCACTTTCCGGTGCAGATGGACGACGGGCACTTTGAGGTGTTCACCGGCTTTCGCGTGCAGCACTCGCAGGCGCGCGGGCCGTGCAAGGGCGGCATCCGCTTCGCGCCCGACGTCACGCTTGACGAAGTGCGCGCGCTTGCCAGCTGGATGACATGGAAATGCGCGGTGGTCAACATTCCATTCGGCGGCGCGAAGGGCGGGGTCATCTGCGACCCTCGGCACCTGTCGCAGGGTGAGCTGGAGCGCATTACGCGCCGCTACACAGCCGAGCTCATCGATTTCATCGGTCCCGAAAAAGACGTGCCCGCGCCCGACATGGGCACCAACGAGCAAACCATGGCCTGGATCATGGACACCTACTCCATGCACAAGGGCCAAACCGTGACCAGTGTTGTGACGGGCAAGCCGTTGAGCATCGGCGGCTCGCGCGGCCGCCGGGAAGCCACGGGCCGCGGCGTACGTAAGGTATGCGATGAAGCGCTGCGCTTTCTCGGGCTGCCGCGCGAAGGCTGCCGCGTAGTCATCCAGGGCTTCGGCAACGTGGGCGGCAGTGCCGCGCGGCTGATGATGGAAGCCGGCTATCGGATTATCGGCATCGCCGAGTATGACGGCGGCTTGTGGAATGCCGAAGGCATCGACATCCATGCATTGATCGAGTACCAGCTGCGCCATGGAACGACCTTGGGATTCCGCGGCGCGGATGCCGCCGACCCGGACGAACTGCTCCTGTCCGACTGCGAAATTCTGATCCCGGCGGCAACGGAAAACGTGATCACGAGCCGCAACGCCGACCGCATCCGCGCACGCATCTTGGCGGAAGGCGCGAACGGACCCACCACCGTCGTCGCCGATGAAATCCTCGCCGAGAAGCGCGTCTTCGTCATCCCGGACATCCTGGCGAACGCGGGTGGAGTCACGGCCTCCTACTTCGAGTGGGTCCAGGACCGGCAGGGCTACTTTTGGAAGGAAAACGTCGTCAACGAGCAGCTTGAAGCTATCCTCGCGGACAGTTTTGAGGACGTGGTCCGGTATGCCGAGGCCCATGACGTGAATAACCGAATCGCGGCATACATGCTGGCCATGGACCGCGTGGCGTTCGCGATCAAGCAGAGGGGCATCTATGCCTGAGCAGTTCCGTTTCGGAACACGGTGTTTCAAAACGGAAATACCTTCAGGGTAGTGAGGCAAGTAGGGGCTATAGAAAAAGTCGGGTTCTGCCGATATTGGCTCCATGTACGAAACATCGACTTCCAGCGCCCCTCCACCGCCCGCCGCCATCTCTGCCCCCACGGCAAAGCCTGGCCAGTTTCCCCTGGAGCTCGAAACCGAGTTCGCTGAAATGCAGGGCGCGGCGCCGACAGGCGGCGTGCTTCCCGGAGTGCTTGGTGCCGGCTTGCTGTTCCACGGGCTTCTGATTGCCGAGCGCAGCCTCGCTTCGTTGCCCTCCAAGGCCTATGCCGAGCGCGGCGGCCCAATCACATTGCTTCTTGTACTTTTTTCCCTGCTGCCCGCCCGCGCCCGCAAAGGCCAGGCAGGGCGTATCCTTCTTCTGCTGTTCACCGCCACGCTTGTAGCGGCGCTTCTGGTCGACGTACCCTTTCCGAGCGCGGCCTCACTCTTACCCATGCAGACCGGCGTGGCCGCAGTACTGCTGCTGCTGGGCTGGCTCGCGTCACTCTCGCAGTCCTGGACTTTTCTGATGGTTGCCGGCGCGCTCGTCACGGACGCGGCCTCGCTCCTGCTCGGCCCTGCGCTGCATGCAGCCGGATTGCCGGTTGTGCTTGAATCCTTTTGGGCCCCGGGCTGCGCTTCCGCGCTCCTGCTGCTGCTGGCGAGCGTGCGGCAAAACGAGGCGCGCCGAGACTTTCTCGTGCTGCGCCATGCTGCGTTCGCCGGAGTGCAGGGAGCCGGCGCGCCGACGGATGCCGTCGACGCGCGTCATCTGGAGGCTGTGACGGGCGTGGCGAGCCGCGCTGCCTTTGACCTTCGTTACCGCGCGGCGTGGGACAATGCCGCGGCGCGCCGCAGTTCCATCGCGCTCCTGTTCTTCTCGATCGACAACCTGCCTGAGCACAAGCGCGATCTCAGCTTTAAGGGCTTGGAGGAGTTGCAATTCAAGGTTGCCGGCGTGCTGAAAGACGGCCTGCGTCGGTCTGACGACATGGTTGCCCGTTTCGACAACCAGCATTTCGTGGTCATGATGCCCGGGGTCGGCACCGACGGCGCGGCACAGATCAGCGAGCGGCTGCGCGGCTGCGTTGAGGAAATGCGCTTCTTCCACCAGGGTAAGCGCCGCCCGGCGACGGTAACCGTGGGTACGGCCAGCACCCGAGCCAAGCGCGGCGCTCCGCGTGAAAAGTTGGTGGAGTGCGCGGTGCAAGCCTTGGAGCAGGCACGCGCCGCCGGTTCCAATACGGTCTGCGTGGAAGGCCGGGGCTGCATGCCGCGCATGAGCTAGCAACCGAAGCAGGGGAGCAAGCGGCCGGGATTTCCGGCCGTGTACTCCCCTAGCGCTGATCCGTCGTCCGTACCTTCTTGAACGTAAAAGACGAGCCTCGGACCTAGGGCTGCGAGCAGAGGCACTGAGGTTTGCGTGTGATATCCCGAGTGCGGGCAGGTGCGTGAACTGCCCGCCGAGTTGGGTTTTGCTTTACAAGCGTCGACTCAGCCATTTTCATCCCGCTTCGGTTTGGCCATAATTGAAAGTGATATGTCCAAGCAACAGTTTCAGACTGAAGTCTCCCAACTCCTCCAGCTCATCGTCCATTCCCTATACTCGCACCCTGAAATCTTTTTGCGCGAGCTCATCTCGAACTCCTCCGACGCGCTCGACAAGTTGCGCCACCTCAGCCTCACCGACGACGCTTACAAAGCGCTGCTCGGTCGCGGCATCGACTCTCCCCGCATTGACCTGGAACTCGACGAGGCCGGCAAAACCCTCACCATCGCGGACACCGGCATCGGCATGAACGAGGACGACCTAGTCTCGCATCTCGGCACCATCGCCCGCTCCGGCACAAAGAACTTCCTGACGCAGCTTTCGGGAGATGCCCGGAAGGACTCAAACCTTATCGGTCAGTTCGGCGTCGGCTTTTACTCCGTTTTCATGGTGGCCGACAAGGTCGAGGTCACCTCGCGCAAGGCAGCCGAGGAGAAAACCTACAAGTGGATCAGTGACGGTAAAGCCGGCTTCGATATTGAAGAGATTACCGATGCCGGCGCGCGCGAGACTGCGGGCACCACTATTCTCATTCACTTCAACGAGGACGGCGCGCAGTATGCCAACAGCTGGCGCTTGCAGGAAATTGTCAAAAAGTACTCCAACCATATTGCGTTTCCTATCTTCCTCACCTATGACAAAAGCGAGTGGGATGATGAGAAAAAAGAGTCTGCAAAGACCCGCACGACCGAGCAGGTCAATGCCGCGAGCGCGATGTGGCGGCGCTCAAAATCCGAGCTTGCCGAAGATGATTACAAGGAGATGTATAAATCCCTCACCGGCGACCCGGAAGATCCTTTGTTCTGGTTCCACACCCGGGCCGAAGGTACGCTCGAATACACCACCCTTTTCTACATTCCCTCGAAAGCGCCACTCGATCTATATCAGGCCGATTACAAGGGCGGCGTCAAGCTTTATGTGAAGCGCGTCTTCATCATGGATGACTCGAAGGACTTACTGCCGCAGTATCTCCGCTTCGTTCGCGGCATCATCGACTCTGAAGACCTTCCGCTGAATGTTTCGCGCGAGATCCTGCAGCAGAACAAAGTACTTACCAGCATCAAGACAGCAAGCGTCAAGAAAATACTTTCCGAGCTCAAAACCATCGTCGCCAATGACCCTGAAAAATACTCGCGGTTCATCGCGGAGTATAACCGCCCTTTAAAGGAAGGCTTGTACGGCGACTACGCCAACCGCGAAACGTTGCTCGACCTGGTTCGGTTCAAATCCACCCAAGTGGAGGGGCTTACTTCCCTCGCCGAGGCCAAAGGGCGCATGCAGCCGGAGCAGAAGGCGCTCTATACCATCACGGGCGGCGCGGAGTCGATGCTGCGTAACTCGCCGCTGCTGGAAATGTACAAAAAGAAGGGCCTCGAAGTGCTCATCCTTGACGATGACATCGACGAGATCGTCTTCTCAACCGTCACCAGTTATGGCGATACCGAGCTCAAGGCGATCAATAAATC
>CAXTUV010000023.1:0-6133 GCA_964247445.1 uncultured Acidobacteriaceae bacterium
CCGTACAGGTCCATGATTTCGGTCAAGCCGGGTGAACGATCCCGAGCGATGGCCAGGTCCTTGCCTAGGCGGGTCACGTCCAGGTTGTCGTTCGCGTAGTCGTGCGGAAAGTACGACATGACCTTGCTGCCGTCCGGCGACTCCCACCAGAACAGCTTCAGCGGCAGCTGGTTGGTGTCGTTCCAGGTCATTTTCTGGGTGACAAAGTAATCGAGCCCCGAGCGCTTATACACCTGCGGCAGCTGCCAGGTGTAGCCGAACGAATCCGGGTTCCAGCCGATGCGCGCCGTCTTGCCGTACAGCTTCTGAAACGTTTCCTGCCCGACCATGATCTCGCGTACCAGCGACTCGCCGTCCGGCATATTCAAGTCCGGCTCCAGCCACATGCCGCCCACGATCTCCCAGCGGCCCTGCGCGATGCGCTGCTTGATTTGGTCGTTCAACTGCGGGTACTTGTCCGCCATCCACTGGTAATACACCGCGGCCGAGGCCGAGTAGGTGTACTTCGGATACTCGCTCATAAGCTGCGCGGCGGTGCCGAAGGTCCGCTTCACTGTGTCGACCGTCTCGGTCCAGGGCCAGAGCCAAGCCGCGTCGATATGCGAGTTGCCGGTGACGTGGAAATCTGCTTTTTGGAGGGCCGGTTTCAGCACTTCCAAAGTCTGCTTCGACTGCCGGAGCGAAGCGTCGAACTCGCTCTGGTTCGCGCTTTGGAGCGCTTTGAGATCAACCTGTTCAATGGCGGTCGCAAGCGTCTTCGCGTCCGGTGACGAGGACGGGTCGAGCGAGGGAATCAGGTAGGCCGCCGTTTGGAGCTCGTCGGCCAGCGTTTCCGGGTTCGGACGGTTCGGGTTGAAGGTGATCTTCAGCTCAACATCATGGAAGTTCTTGATGTCGACCGTGGGCAGAAGCTTGACCGCGACCAGGACTTTGTCGCCCGGCTTGGCATTGTGGAACAGCTGCACTTCTTCTAGATCATCCCCGAGCGCGACCCGTCGGCCGTCGAAATAGAGGATCTCCGGCATCGGCCCGTTCGCGTACGCGCGGAAGCGGAAGCCGATGTCGACACCGGTCAAGTCGTAGCCTTCCAGCGTTTTCGGCACCTCAATGGTCCGCCGGTACCATACCGCTTCCTTACCTGCTTTCGAGCCGGCCCGCACCTCGGACCAGCTTGCGTCGTCGTATGAGGGCAACTCGGCATGGGGAAGGTCGCCTTCATGGATGCGCCACGGTCCATCCGGCAGTGTGTCGAGCTGGTTCAGGCCGGCGATTTTAGCTTTTTGATCCGCGGTCAGGGCAGTTTGGCCGGCCTGCGGGTGCTCCAGCGAGAAACCCTGCGCATGCAAGGGCAGAGGAGCCAGGGCAAGCAGCAGAAGGGAGGGGACGGCAGGGCGGAAATAGCGAACCAAGGGCGCTCCTTTATAGAGACAAGTGAAGCGGGGAACTGAAATCGATTCCAGAGTAGGTGAAAGTACCGCACCATCGGTATATCAGATTGCCGACAAGTTCTTCTAGGTGTGGGCTGCCCGCGCGCACTCCAAGGCTAGCTGCATTCCTTCCTCGACGTGAATCACCCATGCCGCGAGCCGTGCTTGCTCAGCGGTGATGCATACGTTACCGTCGTCGGTGCGCTCGTCCCTAGCAGCTTTCGCTGCGTACACGATCATCCACAAGCACAGCGCGGTCGAACGCATCACCCCCGTGAACCACCCGCACCGCGAGCAGCTCCGGCTTCTTAAATCGTTCGACCGAACGCAGGGGTTCCCGCGTTGCCGCCGCGAAATCAGAGAACTTGCCTTCGCGCTCTTCGACTCGCTCGCCGTCGCGCTCCAGCAGCAGTTTGGTCTGTTTGCCGATGTGGTCGATCACACCGCTGAGCAGCTTACGCCCATCGCCGGCGCAGGCGAGCGCAGGCTCGGTCTCCACTAGGTCAAATTTGAGCGAGTTGCTGCCCGGGTTGAACGCCAAAACCACCATCGCGGCCTCACGCCCTTGTTCCCTGGAACGGATGCGCCCAGGCGGGGCAGGGAAGCTCCGGCTCGGCTTCAAATGTCGTCAGCATAGTTTCAGGTTTGGGGCAGGCAGCGGAGCCTCAAAGCAGACCTTACGCGCGATTCGCGCCTCCTGGTCGGCGACAAGAGGCGCAAGCATCGCCTGGCTTTCCAGCGCCGCCAACTCGCACGCATCTTCGCCGCAGGTAAACTCACTCGGCTCAATCGCTTGTTTACATACCGTACAAACCGTCTGCCGCTTGCGCCACATACCGATACTCCTTAAGGAGATACATCGGCGTGGGGTCGGGGAACATGAGCGCGGCGGGTTCTATGGGTGAGTCGCACACCTATTTTTGTTCGAGATCGGTCATGCGCTCTTCCAACAATTCAACCCGCTCGGCGAGGCCGTGGACGTTCACTTCAAATACCTTCATGCGCGCGCTTTGAGGCACGGCCCACTTGCGGAACTCCTTCAAAAGCGTGGTTTCCGCCTGCTCGATACGCTCGATCAATTCCATGCGCGTGTTCTCCGCGCGCTCGATCAGCTCGGCGCGCACCTGTGCAAGATCCTCTTTCGTTGCCGCTTCCATACGAGCCCTCCGACTCGCATCATAGCGCAGCGATGTTTGGGTCCGGGCAAACAGTCCAGTCCTGCGCGCCGTAAGTCCTCGAAGTGCTTTATCACAGGGCACACCGCGAGATGCGACTAGTAGAGCTAATCACAGGCAGTGAAACTGAAGAGGTCAATCATGTCTGATAATTAACATTCTGTTGCAAGCGCCAGAAGCGCCTTTTTGCCCATTAGCGAGAAAAGTGGCCGTCTGGAGCTGCGAAAGATCACCTAAGATCCAAGTGTGAGAACGAATCCGGTCTTTACGCATACTGAGCAGGAGCTGTTGCCGATCTTAGAGGAGCTTCGTAAGCGTGAACCGATCTTCCATTCCGAGGAATTCGGTACCTGCACAGCGGAGTACGAACGATCCACAGCAGCGGATTACTGGGAGGTCGGGGCGTCAGGCCGAGGTTATAGTCGCGATTTCATCCTGCGAACCCTTGCCGGCAAGCCTCCAGCCTTTGCCCATAACTTGGGCTGGAAAAGCTGGGACCACGCCCTCCGCCGCCTAGGTCCCGACACCTACATCCTTACCTATGTGCTCCAGCAAAGAGACCGCCTTACCCGCCGAGCGACGATCTGGCAGAGCGCTCCGAATGGCTGGCGCGTTCTCTACCACCAAGGAACTGTCGTCTCAGCCGAAGAGGATGATGTAGCTCCTTCCTAGATGACAGAAATGGTAGCGATTCCGTCTTCCAAAAGCATCGAAGTGCAAATGACCGACTCCCTAGCTCAACTTCTCCTCCCCGAGCTCGAAGCCGAGCTCGCCAAAACGCGCAAGGTGCTGGAGCGCGTTCCCGACGGGCACAACGATTTTAAGTCCGCCGAGAAATCGACGCCGCTCAGCCGCTTGGCCGGGCACACCGCCGAACTTGCCGGCTTTGCCGCTGTGTTCCTGACCGCGCCGTCGCTTGATATGGGCACGCCCGAGGACCCGCGCAAGATTCTTCGGATGGAAACGCGGGACAAGCTGCTCGCCGATTACGAGCAAGCCGCCGCGAGCGCCCTCGCCGCGCTCAAGGAGATCTCGGACGAGAAGCTTGGAGAGGTTTGGACCATCAAGCGCAAGGGTCAGCCTGTGTTCACGCTGACGCGGTATATGTCATATCGCAACATGGCGCTGAACCATATGATCCATCACCGGGCGCAGCTGGGCGTGTATCTACGACTGCTCGGCGTCCCTGTACCCTCCACCTTCGGCCCGACCGCCGACGAGTCCGCCTGAGCCTGCTTCGGCGCGCTCCGAGCGCGTGCTAGCATCAGACCCATGCGCGTGGCCATCTCCGTTGTGCGCCCGTTCCACACCGTGAAGATGGCCAACGCCCTTCGTAAACGGGCCGATACGGTCGATATCTGGACGACCGCGCCGCGCCGCTACTTCCATGGCTTGGACAGTGCGGTGGGCACACACCTGGTGCCCGCGCCGGTTGAGATCTTCGCCCGCGTCTTCCGGGCCAAGCTGGTGCCCGAGGCCTTCCAGCGCGGCATCGTGTGGTGGGACCGCATGGTGGCCGCGCTGATGCCGCGCACGGATGTGGTGATCGGCTTCGCCACCCAAACCCTGCACACCGGCGAGGCGACGCGCCGCCGCGGCATGCACTTCGCGCTCGACCGCGCCTGCCCTCACACCGACTTCCAGCAAAACCTGATCCGCGAGGAAGCCGAGAAGGTCGGCGCGGTATTCCACCCTGAACCGGCGTGGTTTCGCGAGCGGCAACTTGCGGAATACGAGGTCGCCCATACCATTCTGGTGCCCTCGCGCTACTCAGCCCAGACGTTTCCCAAGCACCTGCAACCGAAGCTGCTGCCCGCCCCGCTGCTCGGTCGCGCACAAGCTTGGGCCCAGGTCCGCATGGAACGCAACACGCCGTTTACGGTAGGCGTCCTGGGCGGGCATCCGCTGCGTAAGGGCTACCTCTATCTGCTCGAAGCTTGGCGCAAGCTCGCGCTGCCGAACGCGCGCCTGCTGATCCGCACATCCGGAGACTTCTCCGGTTATCCGAAGCTGGCTGAACTGCTCAAAGCCACTCCAAACATCGAAATTATTGAATACGTCCCGAAGATCTCGGAGTTCTACCGCCGCTGCGACCTGTTTGTGCTGCCGAGCATGGATGACGGCTTCGGCATGGCCTTGTTTGAAGCCATGGCGAACGGCGTCCCGGCGATCGCGACGCGCAACTGCGGGGCGTCCGAGCTCCTGACCGACGGCGTGGACGGCATTCTCATCGATGCCGGAAACTCCGAGCAGCTGGCCGCCGCCATTGAGGTCCTTTATCAGGACGAGCCGCGCCGCCAAGCCCTGGCACGCGCCGGGCAGTCCACCGTCGAGCGCATCTCCGCCTCCACCTTATATGAGGACGCGCTCGCGGCACTGCTTCAGCCGCAAAAGACCGCAGCCGTCGCTTGAATCATCGCTTTTACACGGACCACACCTACACCGGCGGCCCAGAGTCCGAAAGAGCCGTGCGCGAGTTGCCGCCGCCACCTTGGACGCCCGAGCTTCCGGCCGAGTTCCGCTATTCCTATGACGCGCTCGAGCATGCCCTGCCCGCGCTCCAAGCCGACGGCTTGCATTTCTACATCACCAAGGAGGCGTATGCCCTGCCCGCGTACGGCCGAGATGTGGTAGCCGTGCTGCTCCAGGAGGAGCGCTGTAAGGCTCCGGTGTACGGCCGCCACGTCCGCGCCGTGATCCGCAACCTGCACTCCCGCCCGTTCCTCGGCTGGCGTCCGCATCTCCCGCTCACCAAGCTCGAAGCAGTCCTCACCTTTGAATACGCGCGCGACTGGTACACAAGCCTGAAGTCCCGGCGCGCCCTCGCCCGTCCGCCCGCCGCCTGGGGTGCGCCGGTTCGGCGGGAGCCGGTCGTGATCCCCATTCCACTCGGCTATCACAGCCAGGTCGACTTGCCGCAGGTGCCCATGGCCGACCGTTCACTCGACCTGTTCTTCTCGGGCCAAGTCACCGAGCACATCCCGGCGGGCAGCTATAAGCACTGGACCTCGACCTCCAAGCTGGAAGCGCGCAAGCAGGTGTGGGCCGCGCTGCGGGCGCTCCAGAAAGAAGGCAAATGGCGCATGGACCTGGGCGATGTCGCGGCGGGTACGCGTGAGGCCGCCGGCTCCAGCTACTCTGAACATATGATGCAGTCCCGGCTTTGCATTGCCCCGCGCGGGTCCATGGCCGACACTTTCCGCGCGTTTGAAGGGCTGCGCGCGGGCTGCCTGGTGGTCGCGAACCCGCTGCCGCGCGACCGCTTTTTATATCCCGGCGCTCCGGTTCTGCTGGTCGATCACTGGCGCGAGGTGGGTGGCATCCTCGCCCGCTACGCCCGCAATCTTGATGCATTGGAAAATTTTCGGACTCGCGGGCTTGCCTGGTGGCACGAGCACCTGCGGCCTGAGGTGATGGGTGCGTACCTTGCTGAGGAGTTGAACCGGGCCGGGGCTTCCCTGCTCTAGTATTTTCCTTCCCGCAGTTTCACAATAGGTGCCATGACCGCCGTCATCACAGCAGCCGTGCTTG
>CAXTUV010000023.1:6143-9104 GCA_964247445.1 uncultured Acidobacteriaceae bacterium
ACAGCAACGCCTGCGCCGAACGCGCGGCTTCATGCAAATGTGTTCGAGGCCGACAAAGTTCGCATTCCGATTCCAGCGGGCTGGCGGCGTACTTCCCAGTTCTCTCCTTCTACGCCCAACCACTTTCAAGGCTTCTTGAACGGCCAGGCATACAACTATCCGATTACCGGTACACTGCTTCTTTACAAGGATGGCTACACCCTTACCCTCGGCTACGACACACTACAGGCCAGCGGTATTGCCGGCGGGCGCAGCATCGAGATTTTCAATATCCCGTGGGCTACGGATTCAGGCTTCGACAGCTGGGGCTGTGCGAACAGCTTTCCCCAAGTTCCGCAGCCTGCGACACGTTCACTGCTTTTTGAAAATCTCATCGTCGACACCGATCGAGATAACGTCCGCAAGGATTGCAATCTGCCACATCTTCGCGATCCCTCGGCAACATCGCAATTACCCGGCGAACTCCGATGGTTCGGCGGTTATTTCACCGCAGTCGGCGGCGCTTATTTCTCTGACCAGGACTGCGGGCAGCACTGCTATCGAGAACTCGCCTATACCCTAACGACCTCGGCCCGAAAAGCCGAGCAACTGCCTCGGTCCGACGATCCGCATCTCGCCGATATCGTTCAGCAGGCAATCGACATCGTCAGATCCATCCAATATAAGATCGGCCCACCGAAGCGAGTCTCGCCTCTACGATACAACCTGGAGTAGCGATGCCTCTCTAACCCCGCCCCGCCAACGCGGGCACCCGCGCGGCCAGCTTACCCCACAGAAGCGCCCGCAGCTCGTCTACCTGGAAAATCCAGTAGCAGAAGGCAGTCAGCACCAGCGTGGTCGCGGTGGCCAGCACTCCCTGCATGAGCCAAGGCACCGAGCGGATGTGCAGGATCGGCCAGCCGAGTACCAGCGTGCATACCGCCATGATGGCGAGCATCTGGTACACGGGCTTGTGGTCGAGCACCGCCTCACCGGCAAAAAGGCGATCGTTCAGGTGCAGTAGGTAGAACAGCTGCAGTGTTTCGGACAGCAGCCACACCAGTAGGTAGCCTTGCACGCCGAGAATGGGCATCAGCGGAACGGACAGCAGGCTCGTCATCCCATAGGCGAACAGCGTCTGCCAGGAGATCTGCTCCACCTTGTTTGACGAGAACTGGAACTGGTACTTGTGTTCCTTGATGGAAAGAATGGAAATGGTAAGCCCGAGCGTGATGCAGATGCCCGGCCGGAATAGCATGCCCTTGTGCAGCCAGACCTGAAGCAGCAGCGGGGTCGCGAGCATGGAGCCGAAGGTGATCGGCGGGGTCATGAGCAGGATCACCCGCTCGGACAGCGTGTACAGTTTGTGCAGTTTGAGCCAGTCGCGCTGGCCGTAGATCATCGTGATTTCGGCGCTCAATGAATTTGTGACCAAATACAGCAAACGCCGACTGAGCGAGTACACCGTGCGGGTCACGTTATAAGCCACAACCACGGTCGGACCGAGCAGCCGCTGCATCAGGATCACCGGCACCTGGTACGCGAACAGGTTGGAAGTGGCGAGCAGCATGTAGTGCCCGCTGGGCCGGAGGATGGACCCGAACGACCCCGCGCGCCAGTAACGCATTGTGGGGCGCAGATCCGGGCAGCGATGTGATGAGTCCACCGCGAGCACCAGCGACATGCCCAGAGTCACCGCCAGCTGGCCCGCCGCGATAATCCAGAATGGCTGATGCGTAAATACCAGGCCCGCGATTGTGAACATGCCTAAAAGTTGGTTCAGATTTCCGAGGTGCGCTCCGCGATGCGCCTCGCCGAAGACCATGTAGGAACCGGAAAAGAAGCCGAACAGCATGCTCGCCATCACCTGCATGCCCAGCAGATACAACGTGATGCGCGCGTCGGTCAGCGGAACGGACAGGTGCAGCCAGCGGGTGATCGGAACGGAAAACACCGCGAGCAGAAGCAAGGCGGCGAGCGCGAAGGCACCCAGCAGAATGCGGAGCCCGGCCGATTGCAGCTCCCGGCACTCCTGCTTTTCGCCGCGGTTGTAGTGGATGGTCATCTGCATCGTCGTATACGTTTGCAGACCATAATTGAAGGTAGTGAGATAGGAAACGGAAGCGCTCAATGCAAGCCACTGCCCATACAGGCTCGTGCCCATGAAATGCAGAAACGTGGGAGGCAGCAGAAACTGCTGCAGCATGGTCACGACTTGGTTCGCGTTTTGCGCGGCGAAAAGCTTGGCGATGCGGGCGAGGCTCATCGGTCCCTGTCGGTAAAGCGCGGGATGGGTCGAGGCAGAGCGAAGAAAGCCAAGTGTGCCGCCGGCCGCGGTAGGATCCTTCCCTGCCGCTTGCGCCGCTTACATCTTATAGCGCCCCAGGTCCTCGTCGTTCAGATTTTCAAGCCAGCTCTTCAAATCTTCCGCGCTTGCCTGATCGGCGGGGCTTGGGATCACCTTGGCGGTGCGCAGCACATCTTCATTGACGAAGATCGGGCAGTCAGAGCGGAGCGCAAGCGCCAAGGCATCCGAAGGCCGCGCGTCCACCGCTACCGTTTCCTTCCCCTGCTTCAACCAGATCAGCGCAAAGAACGTATCGTCCTTCAGCTCGGATACGACCACCCGCTCGACCGTGGCGTTCAGCCCGTGGATCATGTTCCGCAAAAGATCGTGCGTCATGGGCCGTGGCGTCGCCGCTTTTTCTACTTCGAGCGCGATCGCGCTTGCTTCAAACAGGCCTACCCAAATCGGCAGAACCGTATTACCCGTCGCGTCCTTTAGGATCACGATCGGCTGTTGGGTGTTGGGATCCACCATCAAGCCCCGAATCTTCATTTCGATGTCCACGTGTGACCCCTTTCCACCATCTCTCCGGCCAAGCTGTTCGGGAAACTCGCCGTCACCCTTACCTGCACATACGAGCCTGAGGCCGGCGCAATCAACTGCCCGGTGGTGAAGTTAAGCGTTTTGTTCTGTGT
>CAXTUV010000023.1:9114-14952 GCA_964247445.1 uncultured Acidobacteriaceae bacterium
TCCGCCCTGGAATCTGCCCCCGCCCATTCACGGCACCTTCCACCATTACTTCAAGAACCTGCCCCACATGCCGCGTGTAACTTTCCCGCTGAATCTCGCGCTGACGGTTCAGCAAGACTTGCAAGCGCGCCGACTTTTCCTCATCCGGAACAGAATCCGCCATGGTCAATGCCGGGGTATTCGGCCGCGGCGAATATTTAAAAGCAAACACCGCGTCATACCCGACCTCGCCCAGTATCGTTACTGTCTCTTCATAGACCTGGGCCGCTTCGCCCGGAAATCCGACGATAATGTCGGTCGACATGCTGATCTCACGTCGCGCTGCCTTGATCCATGCGATGCGTTCCAAGTACCACTCGCGCGTGTACTCTCGCGCCATCAGCTTGAGTACACGCGAAGACCCTGACTGCACCGGCAGGTGGACATGGTCGCACAGCGCAGGCACGGCATCGATTGCTTGCACGATCTCCCGGGTGAAATCCCGAGGGTGCGAGGTGGTGAAGCGGACCCGGCGGATGCCGGCAACTTCGCCCACGGCCGCGAGCAGCTCCGCGAAGGTCCGCTTCCCTTCCGGGTCGCGATAGGAGTTCACATTTTGGCCGAGCAGCTGAATTTCCGTGTACCCAGCTTCCGCCATCTGCCGAGCTTCGGCCAGAACGCTGGTGGAGGTGCGCGACCGCTCCTTGCCGCGCGTGTACGGGACTACGCAGTAGGCGCAAAACTTGTCGCAGCCTTCAACGATAGTGATGTACCCGCGATGCCGGTTGCCGCGCGCGGTGAACTCGGTGACAAATGTCTCGTCGGTCTGCCGGTCGTCCAGCCCCGTTACCCGCGCCGCTCCGTGCTCCAACTGCTGGAGCATTTCCGGCAGCTTTCGGTAGCTTGCGGAGCCTGAAACAAGCGAAACATACGGCGCGCGCTCAAAAATCCGCTCGCCTTCTTGCTGGGCCACGCACCCCAAAACGCCGAAGCGCACTCCCTGCTTGTGGAGCTTCTTGTAATCGTTCAGGCGATTGAAGACTTTTTGCTCGGCTTTGTCGCGGATGGAGCAGGTGTTATAGAGCACCAAACCTGCTTCCAGCTCCGTATTGACCTGGGCATAACCCTCGCGCAGGAGCGTGCCGACAACCTTCTCCGAATCATGCGCATTCATCTGGCAGCCAAAGGTTTCGAGGTAAAACGTCTTGGGCTGGGATGGAGGCATCGTGACCCCATCATACCAATGCCTTCGCTCGCATAAGCTGGAAAGGCCGTCATGAGCATCCAGCAACCCACTCGCCGCCCCCTTTTATTTGACGCGGAGCACAACTGCTTCGGCTGCGGCGCGCAGAACCGCATCGGCATGCGCCTGCGCTTCACCGTCGACGATGCAGGAAATGTGTACTCCGCCGTTCGCTTTCCCAAGCGCTTTCAAGGGCCGCACGGCTTTGTTCACGGCGGGGTGATCGCCGCCATGCTGGACGAAGCGATGAGCAAAGCCATTCACGCCGGTGCCGGCGCTTTCAAGCTCATGGCGCTGACACGACAGATGGAAACGGAGTATCTGCGGCCGACTCCGCTGGGGGTTCCGCTCTCGCTCAGCGGCAGGCAGGAGCGGGCCGACGGTCGGAAGCTGTTCTGCTCCGCTCTCCTCGCCGATGCCGAAGGCCGGGTGCTTGCCCGCGGCAAGGCGCTGTTTATCGCTGTGGAGCGCGCGCCCGAGCACAAACACTAATCCTCTATCAGCCCCGAAGTTAGCGCAGTTGCCGCATTCCCGCAAGAATTCCTAAAGTCACGGTACCTTAGTACCGCATCGCGCTAAAGTGTCGTCCCGCAGGTGCCGATAACAGGTACACAAGGGAAGACCATGCCTTCACTGCTCCCCAGTATCGTCCGGTTTGCCGCATCTGCTTTCACTCTCGCAGTCTTGTTTTCACTTCCGGGGTCGGCTGGGGCGCAAGGTCCGCTTGGCGTAGCTCCCTCCCCGGCAGCGAGCCGGGTTCTGCTGCCGGGTAACATTCACCCGCTCGCCGCATCGCATGCGGAGTCTGGACCGGTTGCTGCGGCGACGCCGACCGGGCGCGTGCGCATTCTGCTCAAGCGAAGCCCGGCCCAGGAAGCAGAGCTCGAAGCTCTGCTCCAGGCCATGCGCGACCCGCGCTCACCGGACTACCGCAAGTGGCTCACGCCGGCGGAGTATGGCGCGCGGTTCGGCGCGTCCGATACGCAGGTCAAGGCTGTTTCCGATTGGCTGCGGTCGGAAGGGCTGACGGTCACCCGCATCCCGGCCGGCCGGACTTATCTTGAGACCACGGGCCGCATGGAAAGCGTGGAACGCGCATTCCATGCCAACCTGCGCAGCTATGCCGCAGACGGCGGCACCTTTCTTGCAAATGCCGCTGAACCGTCCATCCCCAGGGCGCTCGCACCCATGATCGCCGGAGTCGCTCCGCTCAACAGCTTCCACGCGCAAGCGCTGGTTCACCCGGCCGGTGCGGGGCGCCTGCGAGGCAAGCCTTCGCCCTTTCTTTCGGACCCGCAGGACGGAACGGTTTTCGTCACCCCGGCGGAAGCCGCGACCGTTTACGACGCACCGAACGCGCTCAACCGAAACTTCGCAGGCGGCACGGAGCGGCGCGGCTCCGGTGTGTCGGTCGGCATCGCCGGCTACTCGGATCTCGCAACCACCGATTACCTGAACTATCGCCGTCAACTCCTGAACGAAGCATTTCCCGCGCAGCCGAACTCCGTGGTTGACGGGATCGATCCCGGCACGCTCGATCAACATGACGGTCAAGTTACGCTCGTTGCGGCGGAAATCGCCTCGGCTTTAGCGCCGGGAGCAAACTTGTATGTCTATTCCAGCCAGTCCGACCTGCTGGAAGACGGACTCACTAACGCCGTGATCCGCGCTGTTGAAGACAATCAGGTCGACATTCTCGAGGTAAGTTACAGCGTCTGCGAAGCTAACCTGGGTGCGTCCGGCAACGCCGAGTTTAATGAGCTTTGGAAGCAAGCCGCCGCGCAGGGCATCACCGTGGTCGTTGCAGCCGGCGATGAAGGCAGCGCTGCTTGCGACGCGGGTGCAACGACCGCATCAGGCGGTTTGGCGGTCAACGGGCTCGCGTCCTCGCAGTACGTCCTCGCGGTAGGTGGTACGGATTTCGCCACCATCTCGGCTCAGTTCCGGCAGTATATTGAGAATCCCGCCGCACCGCCCTACGGAGCAACTTTCGCGGGTTACATACCTACTGAATCCGTTTGGAACGATGCGATCGGCAACAACCCTCCCGGCGGCTCTGCCTCCGACAGTACGCCTCAGTACGGCTCGAATATAGTGGCCGGAGGCGGTGGAGCGAGTTCGGTTGCTTTTTGCCCGGTGGTTACCACGGCGGACGGCAGCTGCCCCGGCGGTCTCACAGGCTACCCGCAGCCGGGCTTCCAAGCGGGCGTGGTTTCAGGGCACGCGACCCGCACCCTCCCGGATGTTGCACTCTTTGCGGGCACGCACCGGCAATATGCCGCCACCTGGGCCATCTGCTCCGATACCGCCGTCGCTCAGGCGGCTCAGCCGATCAGCGAATGCGTGCCGTCCGGCGATGGGAGCTTTTCGGTCGAAGGCGCGGGCGGCACAGGCACAGCCGCGCCCGCCTTTGCCGGCGTGCTGGCCGTCTTGCTTGAGTCGCAGCGCTCCACCCAACCGGGAACGCGGCTCGGACTCGCCGCGAACGGGCTGTATAACCTGGCTCAAACCCAGCCTGCCGCTTTTCACGACATCACGGCCGGCAACAACTCCGTCCCGTGCACTCCCAACTCACCGGATTGCGCCGGAAACGGCTTTCTTTCCGGGCAGAACGCCGGCCCCGGATATGACCTGGCCAGCGGGCTCGGCAGCGTGGACCTGCGCGCACTCGTCGCCGCATGGCCTTCCGTCACTTACACTCCGACCGCCCTGACGCTCACCTTGAATCATGCGACCGGCCCTGCGACGCTCACCCATGGCGACTCCGTTGAGTTCGAAGCAGCGGTCGATCCCGGCTCGGCGGCAGGCTCGGTCTCGCTCACCAATGGTCCCGGCTCGGCAGGGCTTGCCGTGTACGAACGCATCGACCTTGCAAACGGTGCCGGGACGGTCAACACCAATACGTTGCCCGGCGGCAGCTACTCCATCCAGGGCTATTATGCCGGGGACGCCACCCACGCCGCCGCGACTTCGGAGTCCATTCAAGTCACCGTCAACCGGGAAAGCAGCATCCTGAATCTCTCCACCGAGTTGCAGGACCCGAGTACCGGAGCTGTCACCCCCAATGTGACCAGCTTCCCTTACGGCACCTTCGGCTTTGTGTACGCGCAACCTGAAAGCAGCCGCAATCAGCCCGACGGTCCTGCGACCGGCGCGGTGAACCTGTTCAACAATGGCGGGAAGCTCGACGCGCCCGGCTCGCCGAGCACCCAAACGCTCAACAGCATCGGCCGCGCTGCCTACCCGGTCAATCTTTACCCGCCCGGCGTGTACCAACTTACCGCGAGCTACAGCGGGGACGCGAGCTACGGACCCAGCAGTACCGCGCCCCTAACGCTCACCATCGCGCAAACACAAACCAAGCTCACCGCACAAAGCTCCGCCGCCTCGATCGATATCTCCGGCTCGGTCACCATCACTGCGGTCCTGACCACGCAGAGTACAGGTCAGTACCCGTCGGGCCCGATTCTTCTCACGGCAAACGGCAAGACCTTTCCCGGCACCATCCAGCAGTCGCTTGCTCCGGGCAACTTAGATATGGAGACCGCGACTTTTCCGATCTCCGCCTCCGCCCTCGCGCCCGGCACGAACGTGCTGACAGCGGCCTACGCGGGCGATACAAACTACAACGGTGCAAACGCAACCCTCACCGTAACCGTCACCGGAGCGCCCGTGCCGCCGGCCTCTTTCAGCATCACCGGCCCTTTCAATGGGATCACTCTGCCGGCGTCAGCCACGACCACGACCGCTTCCGTAATCGTTCAGTCTGTCAATGCTTTCACCGGAACCATCAGCTTATCGTGCGCCTGGAAGCCCGGCCAAGCGGTGGGTGGGGCAAAGTGCGCTGTACAACCGTCCGCCCTCCTTTCCGCCAATGGGTCAGTGAGCGCCACGATCACGATCACGGCTCCGCCGCCGCCGTTTGACCCGAACGCGCCGCCGAACAAAGCGCAGCGCATCGACCTGCATCTCCGGGACGGCGTACCGGGCGGCATGGCACTTTGCTCGCTCCTGCTGCTGATGAAGCCGGTGCGGAAACGGCTCGGACGCACTCCCTTGATGATCCTGGCCGCCGCAGGCCTGCTGAGCGCGATCGGATGCGGGGTTCAGGTTACGGAAGGCACAACACGGCAGGACGGCATCTTCACGGCTGTAATCACCGGCACAAGCGGCAACACCACCGCAAGTACAGAAGTCCTTGTGCACATCGAGTAGACGCGCTTGTCAGCTCTTGGCGGAAGCATCAGCGGGCAGCAGCAGGCAGAGACAAGCCGCGAGCAAGGTACTGCCCGCCATCGCCAGGAGTCCCGGCGTAAAACTATGCGGCGCGTCCCGCAAGCGCCCGGTTAAGGGGGTCCGATTAGACCGCCGACGCTGCCGATCATTGTGATGACGGCTACCCCGCCCTGCGCCGCCCTTCCGCCCAGCACGCGCGTGGGCAGCGCCCAAAATGGACCCATCAAACCCCAAAAGCCGACCGCCGCAAGGGTAAAGGCGCTTAAGCCGGCGAACAAGGTATGCGCGAACGCCGCCCACATGAGCCCGGCAACGGAAGTCGCCATGCAGCCCAGCATATGCAGCCGGCGCTCCCCCGCGCGGTCCCTCGGCCAGCCGCC
>CAXTUV010000024.1:0-1088 GCA_964247445.1 uncultured Acidobacteriaceae bacterium
GGGCAGCGGCTTCCCATCAAGCGCGTTCAGGATCATCAGCGGGATGAGCTTCTCCGGAAACTGAAACGGCCCGTAGTTGTTCGAGCAGTTGGTGGTCAGGGTCGGCAGCCCGTAGGTGTGGTGGTAAGCGCGGACCAGGTGATCGGAGGCTGCCTTGGAAGCGGCATACGGGCTGTTGGGGGCGTAGGGGGTTTGCTCAGTAAATGCCGATTCTTCAGGCGTGAGCGAACCATACACCTCATCTGTTGAAACATGGAGGAATCGGAACTGCTCCCGTTCCGCTCCCTGTAAGCCGCTCCAGTAAGCGCGGGCCGCTTCCAGCAGCCGGTACGTGCCGTCAATGTTCGTCCGCAGGAACGCGCCGGGGTCGACGATTGAGCGGTCCACATGGCTTTCCGCGGCAAAGTGAACAATCGCGCGGGGCCGATGCTCGCCGAGCAGCGAACGCACAAGCTCCCCATCGCCGATATCGCCGACAACAAGCCGGTGCCGGTCGTCCTTGTCCAGGGTGCGCAGGTTGGAAGGGTTGCCGGCATACGTGAGCAGATCAAGATTGACAACAGGCTCACCTTCCTCCAGCAGCCAGTCCAGAACAAAGTTGCATCCGATAAAGCCCGCGCCGCCGGTTACTAAAATCATGCGCGCCTCCACGGGATGAGTGCCGCACCCAAGGCGGCCAGCTTGCTGTCTGTTTCCGGGTCGCGGCGCAGCAGGCGAATCGCCGCTCCCGCCAGCACTCCAGTGCAGCTCAGCAGGAATCCCAGCGCTGCCGCAATGGCCACCCATAAAATCGTACGCGGGGAGCTCTTATTTTCCGGCGGCACAGCCGGGTCGAGCACCTGCACCAGCGCCCCTTCGCGTGCTTCATCGAGCTTCGCGGCCTCAAACTGGCGGGCGAGGATGCTGAAAATCGTTTCGTTGTACTTCACATCGCGCAGCCTACGTGCGTACTCCAGGCTTGCGGCGGGCACTTTGCCGCCAGGCAGGATGAGCTGATCGCCGCTGATGTCGCCGTTGCCGCCGAGCTTGGCCAGCTGTGACCGTAAGCTGGCGAGCTCGCCTTCCGCCTGCACAAGGGTGGCGTTATC